>CAZFWQ010000192.1:0-5025 GCA_964522755.1 uncultured Oscillospiraceae bacterium
ATCCCGGCAACTGGGACACGGACCTGGCCGGCGGCTCGTTGTTCGGCTACTCGCTGCTGGTGGTGATCCTGCTGTCGAACCTGATGGCGATCCTGCTGCAGCACCTTTCTCTGAAGTTGGGCATCGTGGCGGAACGCGATCTGGCGCAGGCATGTCGCGACAGTGCTTCGCGCGCATCCGGCATCGCGCAGGGCCAGTATCTGCGCCACTGTGGCCTCCACGTCGGAGGTCCTGGCGTTTGTCATGGACTGTATGCTTACCGGGGCCCCGCCGCCTAACCGGAAACCCCCGACCATGACGGCGCGGCATTTCCTGCGATTGGGCCGCAGGCTGTCCTGATGCGGCATTTGCGGCCTCCTGTCAGAGAATCCAGCGTGGGATGTCGTTGAACAGCGTGGCAACTAGAAGGATGATAAGCAGGGAGAATCCGATGAGGGAAATCAGTCCTTCTTTTTCAGGCGGCAGCGGGCGGCGCCTGATCTTCTCTATCAGGAGCAGCGCGAGCTTGCTGCCGTCGAGTGCCGGGAAGGGAATCAGGTTCATGACGCCGAGGTTCAGGCTGAGCAGGGCGCCGAGGCTGGCCATGCTCAGCAGCTTGTCTTTCAGGGCGGGTTCCCGTTCCACCACGCTGCCGATGACCCCCACGATGCCAACGGGACCGGAAACATCCTTGAATCCAATCGTGCCCGTGAACAGCCAGCCTACAGTGGTCAGAACGGTGCGGATGGTTGAGGACGAGTAGCGGCCGGATGCGGCCAGGGTACCGAAGAAGCCGACCTTCTCGACGACAAATTCCGCATCGATGGTATAGTAGGAATCTACAAACGGGGTGATGTCACGAAAGACGATGGATTGGCCATCGCGAAGGACAGTCAGTGCCACGGCCGGATTCCCTGCTCCGCGGCCGCCGTTGATGTAGGCTACGATTTCGTCGCGATTTGACACTTCACGGTCGTCTATCTTCACGATGCGGTCACCTCGCTTCAGGCCTGAAACCTGTATGGGAGAGTCCGGTTCCACGACATCAATGATGTTCGTCGCGATATCTCCTTCTACCATGGGCGAAAATCCAAGCCGGAAAACAGGCGCGGTCTTGTATAGCGACAATTCGGAATTGCGCTGCAGCCCGTCTGCGGATTCCCAGGAAATGGCCACCGGCGCCCCCTTGGCGCCGTACAGAAACATGGTGATGTCCGTTTTCAGGTCATGGATGGTTCGCCCGTTCCAGGACAGGAGCTTGTCGCCCACCTTCATTCCGACGGCTGCAAACGGGGAATTCGGACCGATTACGGACAACCTGTTTGTCATGACTCCGGTGGAAAGGGTAAAAGCAGTCATGAGCAGGAAGGCGAGCGCCACGTTCATGACGGGGCCTGCGGACACCACGAGGAACCTCTTCCAGATTTTCTGGCGGTTGAACGCGCGTGGATCGTCGGAGGCAATTTCCTCGCCTTCCATCTTCACATAGCCGCCCATGGGTATCAGCCGGAGCACGTAAAGCGTTTCACCCTTTCGAAACGAAAACAGCTTGGGCCCCATGAACATGGAAAACTCCAGCACGCGGATACCGCACCCCTTTGCCACCAGGAAGTGACCCAGTTCGTGAACCAGGATGAGAAGGCTCAATACGATGACCGCTATGAACAGATTCATGATTTCTCCTTCTTCCAACGATCATCGGGAAATGGGGTTCATCCGACAATCATTCATCAGGATATGCTTAACAAGTTTCATTCATCAGGATATGCTTAACAAGTTTCATTCATCAGGATATGCTTGACAAGTTGTAAAGTCATTATGCCGTAAGGTTGTCATGCCAGAATTATGCACTCAGTTTTCTCACTGCCTCCATGGCGCGGGCGCGTCCCTCACGGTCCGCATCTGCGATGGATTCCAATGTCGGCGTCATGTCAGGCACATGCGATTCCATGGCCTGCTGCACCACATCGGGTATGCGGGCGAACTTCAGCCTGTTCTGGAGAAAGGACCCCACCGCGATTTCGTTTGCCGCGCTCATCACGGCAGGCAGGGTGCCGCCGCGGCGAATGGCCCCGTATGCCATGGGCAGGCAACGGAACACCGTCATGTCCGGCTGCTCGAAGGTCAGACTCCCCACCTCCGTCAGTGACAGCCTCCGATAAGGGTTGGCATGACGTTCCGGCCACGTGAAGGCCAATTGGATGGGTATCCGCATGTCCGGCGCGCCAAGCTGGGCCATGACGGAACCGTCCCGGTACGCCACAAGGGAATGAATGATGCTCTGCGGATGCACCAGCACCTCGATATCTTCTGGCGGCACGTCGAACAGCCAGTGGGCTTCAATGACCTCAAGGCCTTTGTTCATCATTGATGCGGAGTCTACGGTGATCTTGCTTCCCATGGACCAGTTCGGGTGCTTCAGGGCCTGTTCCCGCGTCACAAGCTCCAGCGCGTCTGCCGTATATCCCCGGAATGGACCGCCGGATGCGGTAAGCAGCAGTTTCTCCACATCACGCGGACGATTGCCGGCCAGTGCCTGGAACAGGGCCGAATGCTCGCTGTCCACCGGCAGGATCTCAAGATTCCGTTCCCTGGCCAGCGTCATGACCAGGCTTCCGCCTGCAACCAGGGTTTCCTTGTTGGCGAGGGCGATCCGCTTTCCCGCCTTGAGCGCGGCGACAGTCGGGGCCAAACCGGCGGAACCGACCACCGATATCAGCGCCGTGTCTGCTTCAAACATGCCCGCAGCTTCTTTCAGCGCCTCGGCACCTCCCGCGACGCGGGTATCCGTATCCGCCACGGATACCGCAAGCAGGCGGGCAAGCGCCTCGTCGGCCACTACGGCCAGTTTCGGCCTGAAACGCCGAATCTGTTCCTCCAGCATGCCGATGTTTGAACCGGCCGCCAGGGAGACGACCTCTATTCCAAGGTGGGCACATGCTTCCAGGGCCTGGATGCCGATGGAGCCCGTCGAACCGATGATTGCTGTCCTCTTCGTCATTTATGCCTTGTCCTCATTCTGATCAGATCTTGTCTTCGTTCGGATCATGCCTTGTCCTCATCCTGATTATACAGTTTCTGCAATCCCGACGCCATCTGAATAAATCCTGAAAGCCAATCACAGTGCGCATATAATCTGCAAACCGGATATGGCGCGCCAATAATCATGAAAACCGGGTCTGGTGCGGAGTGAATCCTACATGCCAAGGACAAGGTGCAGATAGAGGTACACTACGGGTCCTACGAAGAGGATGCTGTCAATGCGGTCAAGCATGCCTCCGTGTCCCGGAATCAGCTTGCCGAAATCCTTGATGCCCGAGCTGCGCTTGATGGCAGAGGCTGACCAGTCCCCCACCTGGGACACAGTTCCGCACAAGAGTCCCAATATCAGGAAATGAACCCAGGGCACGTCTGATTGAACCACCGGAGCAACCAGCAATCCCATCACAGTCATGACGAAAGTGCAGCCGACTACCCCGCCGATAGCCCCTTCCACGGTCTTTTTCGGGCTGATGCGAGGCAGCAGTTTGTGTTTTCCCAGCGTGACCCCCGTGAAGTAGGCCATCGTATCGGTGACAATCGCGCCAATCATGACGCACCATATCAGGATCCCGCCGTATGCCATGCTTCGGACGGGCATGATGAACGACATGAGGAAGGGAATATAGAAGATGCAGGTGATCGTCATGGCCAAATCGTCCAGATGGAACTTGTCATTCTGGAAAATAAGGCGGCCGAACAGCCAGACTATGCATAGAAAGGCCATGACCCGCACGCTGCCTGATGAAAAGGCGAAGGCAGCCGCGTTGAGAAGTGCGTGCGCAATGCCGGAAACGGCCGGGGACCAGCGTGAGATATCGTCGGACAAGGCGGCAACCGCTGCGGGATCGCCATAGCCCGAATTGAATATGAGCATGACAGTCATGAGTACGCCTGTGAACGGATCGACGGTTCGCTCCACGGACTGGACTGCCTGCCTGAATTCAAGCACGGCGAGTAGTGTGACTGCGAGAATCACGATGAATATGATGAACGGTGGTGCCAGTAGGGCGCAAATAAGCAATATCGCGGCGATTGTCCCGCTGAAAACCCGCACACCCATCTCACAATCCTCCAAACCGGCGATTGCGTCCGGCATATGCGTGAAGTGCCTCCTGGAGCTGGCGTTCCTTGAAGTCCGGCCAGAGGACGTCCGGAAAATGGAATTCCGTGTATGCGCACTGCCAGAGGAGAAAGTTGCTGAGCCGCTGTTCACCGGATGTTCGGATGAGGAGATCGGGTGATGGGATGCCTTTCGTGTAAAGATGGCTTTCAAGGCAGGCTTCGTCAATTTCCTCCGCCTTCAGGGTACCGTCGCCAACCTCCCGCGCGAGAGTTCGGGCAGCCTCCAGGATTTCCTGGCGCCCACCGTAATTGATGGCGATGATGAAGTCCATCTCCCTGTTTCCGGCCGTATTCGCCTCCACGCGGTCAATCTCCCGCAGGATGTCTTCAGGGAGGCCTTTTCGGGAGCCGATGACGCGGATTCGTACAGCGCGTCCTTCCAAATCGGATTCGGCATTTCTGAGATACTCGAGCAGTAGCATCATCAGCTGATCGACTTCTTCTTTCGGCCTGGCCCAGTTTTCTGTTGAGAACGCATAAACGGTTACATAACGTATATGCAGGTTATAGCAGGCTTTTACAACTTCCTTGAGCATGCGCGACCCTTCGGCATGCCCGACGTTGCGGGAAAGCCCCCGTTTTTTCGCCCAGCGGCCATTGCCGTCCATGAT
This sequence comes from uncultured Oscillospiraceae bacterium, assembly GCA_964522755.1. GTDB lineage: Bacteria > Bacillota > Clostridia > DSM-8532 > DSM-8532 > JAEWSN01. Next base: position 4,755 of record CAZFWQ010000192.1, read on the forward strand.
GAACGCAATGTGCCCGGGCAGCTGATCCGGGGCTATGGCAGCTTTTTTGTCTCGTTTTCCCAACATGAACATAATATGCGGTGCCATCCGTTCCTGGATGATTCCGACAGGACGGGCCATGCCCGGAATGTCATGATTATCATAACAGATATCAGCAGGCAGCGGAACCAAAACATGCCCCGTACAAACGCTGCATGTCCGGAAACGACACGGCAGGTACGGCTGCTTCACTGCAAGTCCGTTGGCTTCACGCCATGAGCGGCGGCTTCAC
>CAZFWQ010000192.1:5125-7526 GCA_964522755.1 uncultured Oscillospiraceae bacterium
GTACGGCTGCTTCACTGCAAGTCCGTTGGCTTCACGCCATGAGCGGCGGCTTCACTGCATGAGCGGCGGCTTCACTGCATGAGCGGCGGCTTCACAGCTGCCGGATCAGGTGACCCATGTAACTCACGAAGTGGGAAAACACCACTCCGGGTTCCTGCAGGTCCGGATTCCAGCGTTTCACCCATTCGAGGGAGACGTATCCGTCGTATCCCAGCGCATGCAGCTGGCGGAGCATGTCGAGGACCGGCACGTCACCGTAACCCAGCATGCGGTAGGAAACCTGCCCGTTCTTCATCACGGAGTCCTTTATGTGGACATACCGGACATACCGGCCGATGTGACGAATGGTTTCTTCCGGCGTTTCACCGAAAAAGCGCCAGGGATGGTGAATGTCCCAAAGTATTCCGGCATTCGGGTGCGATATCCCTTCCATGAAGGAGGCCATCACCTCGGAATCCGCCAATACGCCGTTTGTTTCAATCAGGACCTTCACGCCCTTTCCGGACGCATACTCGCACAAATCCAGATAGGACGACCGTACCAGCGACAAGTCCACAAATCCGGCAGGAGCGGGATTCAGGTCTCCGAGCACCCGGATGAACGGTGAACCCAGTTTGACCGCCAGATCGACATAACCCTTGCCTTCCGCCAGCGCCTTGCCCTTGTTCCCCCGATCTGTCAGGTTGGCTCCCGATGTAAGCATCGGCAGCTCCATTCGCCCTGATTTCAGAGCAGCGGCCGTCTTGTCGATGTTCTCCGGACGGAACGGCTTCGCTTCAGGCGCATACATTTCATTTTCCAGGCCACGGATTTCTATGCCGTCCAAACCCAGATCTTTTGCCGTCGCGTATATTTCTTCCCAGGACCATCCGGGGCAGCCAAGTGTCGAAAATGCAAGTTTCATATGTCTTCCCCTCCTCAGGCGATTTCATTGCCCGATGCCGGCCGTGTCCCGGAGCCCATGGCGCTCCCCGGCCATCTCAGGCGGTTTCGATGCTGGCGGCGCCTTGCAGTCCATAGAGCTCCACGGCCATTTCACGCATTTTATACTTTTGAATCTTGCCTGACGCGGTCATCGGGAAGGAATCCATGAAATGAACGTACCTGGGTGTCTTGTGCCGGGACATGTTCGCCCTGACATGCGCCTTCACGGCCTCCTCATCCAGCTGCGCCCCATCCCTCAGGATGATGCAGGCCATGATCTCTTCGCCGTATTCCTTGCTTGGCACCCCGATTACCTGCACGTCACGGATGGCCGGGTGCGAATAGAGAAATTCCTCGATTTCCTTCGGATAGATGTTTTCACCGCCGCGGATGATCATGTCCTTGATGCGGCCGGTGATTTTGTAGTATCCGTTCTCGTCCACCGTGGCCAAATCGCCCGTGTGGAGCCAACCTTGTTCATCGATGGCCTGGGAAGTGGCTTCCGGCATCTTGTAGTAGCCGCGCATCACGTGGTAGCCGCGGGTGCAGAATTCTCCCTGGACTTGCGGAGCGCATGTCAGCCCGTTTTCGATGTCAACAATCTTCGCCTCCACGTGCGGCAGGACGCGGCCAACCGTCGAGACACGTATTTCAATGCTGTCTTCCGTCGTAGTCTGCGTGCAGACCGGCGAGGCCTCAGTCTGGCCAAAAGCGATGGTTATCTCCGTCATGCCCATCCTGTCCACGACCTGCTGCATCACCTTGACGGGGCAAGGCGACCCGGCCATGATTCCGGTGCGCAGGCGCGGGAATCGGAAATTCGAAAATTCGGGATGCTCCAGCATGGCGATGAACATGGTCGGAACGCCATGCACGGCGGTGCAGGCCTCATCCTGGAGCGCCCGCATCACTTTCACCGGCTGGTAGGCGTCAATCGGCACCATGGACGTGCCATGCGTCAGGCAGGCCATGATGGCAAGCACCAGGCCGAAGCAGTGGAAAAATGGAACTGGGATGCACAACCGGTCTTCCTCGGTGAACTTCATGCAGTCCCCGATGCATTTTCCGTTGTTCACGATGTTGTTGTGGGTCAGCATGACTCCCTTGGGAAAACCTGTGGTGCCGGACGTATACTGCATGTTGATGATATCGTCCGGGTGCAGGGAATCGTGGACGGCCTTCAGATCGGCATCAGTCACCGATTCGCCATAGGCTTCCATGTTCTTCCACAGATGCATGCCGGGGTGTTCGTACGGACCGGTATAGACGATGTGCTTCAGGCAGGGCAGCATCGGATTGTCCAGTTCACCAGGCCTGCTGTTCTTCAATGAAGGAAACAGCTGGTTGATGATGCCGACATAGTGGGTATCCTTGAAACCTTCCATCATGACCAGCACCTTGGAATCGGACTGGCGCAGCAGGTACTCGGATTCAAATACCTTGTAGTTGGTATTGACCGTGACCAGCACCGCCCCGA
>CAZFWQ010000193.1:0-7518 GCA_964522755.1 uncultured Oscillospiraceae bacterium
CATCGATTTGCGCGGTGTCGCGAATGGGCTTTCCGCTATCCAAAGATTCCAATACCGCCAAATCATATTGATTTTCCCGTATCAGATCGCAAAACCTCAGCAAGATCTCTTTCCTTTGAACCGGAGTCTTTTTTGACCACCTTCCATCCTGAAAAGCTTTCCGTGCGGCTGCCACAGCCAAATCGACATCGGACGCGCCGCAGGACGTTATCTCGGTAAGTTTCATGCCCGTGGCCGGATTGTACGAGGTAAAAGTATTGCCAGACAACGACCTGACCATTTTGCCGTTAATCAATGCATTTGTCGAATATCTGATTCTACCGGCAATTTCCTGATATTGTGCTTTTGTCAGCATGCCCATCGCAAAGCCCCCCTTAGTTTTACATATTTCTTATCCGAGTTCTTCGTCGGTTGCATATTGATTATCCCATTATTGTTGATAGGAATGAAACATGGTTTCGCAAATTCTACATGCCGATCATTGTTCATTCATCTCATCCAGCCTTTTTTCTATCCTTGCCGATGTCTCAGTCAGCGACAGTCCTCCCATGCAAGTACACCGCAATTCCTGAGGAAGCATGCTGCCAACTTTCTGCAAGGCATCCAATGCCTCATCAAGGGGGATCACCTTGTCATACCCGGCAAGGGCCATGTTTGCACATGCGAGCGCATTCATCCCGGCCATGATGTTCTTGCCCAGGCAAGGGACTTCCACCCTGTTGGCCACCGGATCGCAGATCATGCCGAGGGTGTTTTGAATGGCCATGGACGCCGCGTCCACTCCCTGCGCGGGTGAACCGTTCAGAAGCTGCACAAGCGCCGCCGCCGTCATTCCGGAAGCAGCGCCGCATTCCAGCTGGCATCCGCCGACTTCAGCGGCAAATCCCGACTTCGAGGCAATGAAGACGCCAACAATCCCCGCCGCGAGAAGCGCCTTGGCTACATCTTCCGAAGCAAGGCCCATCGCCCTGGCCGTTCCGATGATTGTGCCCGGCAATACGCCGCAGGACCCCGCCGTCGGGGCCGCGACAATGACGCCCATTGAACTTTTGGTTTCCATCATTGCGGAAATGCAGGCAATGGAGGAATTCATCACGTTACCCGGAATCAGCTTTCCTTCTTTATCCGCCTTTGAGATAAGCATGCTCTGCGATCCCAGGATCCTGTTCTTGAAAACGGTTCCCTGAAGGCCTTCATCAATGGAATTCGCCATCAATTCGGCAATCTTTTCCATTCGATCCAGTACATCCCGCCGGGAAACGCCGCTTATCCGTGATTCATACAAAATGGCAAGTTCCCACGTCTGCAGTTGATCCCGGATTCCAACTTCCAGCATCTCCTTCGCGGTATGAAACGGGATTTGAGAATCGAATCTCGACATGACAGGGAGCACAGGAATGAGCTGCATCGTTGAATGTGCCTGAAACGCTGCTGCCCAGCTTCGAAGCAGGTCTTCAGGGATTTTTTCTTCGGATTTCACGTTGACAAGACAGGCCGGATCGCTGATGACATGATGGGTTTGGATTACATTGTCTCCGACGACATGATGGGTTTGGATTACATTGTCGCCGACGACATGATGGGTCTGGATTATATTGTCGCAGATTATATGATGGGTTAGCTGCTCAAGTGTCAATGCCTGGTCAATCTCGTTCAGGATGCTTTTCAAACGGTCATTGTCGATGGCAGGCAGAAGCAGGATGGTTTCATGAAAGTCACCGCATATGTGAACAGGCAGGCCAGCAATTTCAGTGATTTCCACCATGCCCCCGCCAGTTGATATCGCCGTGGTCCGAACGGTCTTGCCGGTTCTTGTTTTTATCGTGATGCGATATGTATTCGGATGATCAGCCTCGAAATCCGCTATTCTGAATACGATGTCGATCCCCCGTGCTTGCGCATCCTTCAAAGATGACACCAACCGTTCATCTTCCGGGTCATAACCCAATAAGCCGCCTGCAAAGCCGAAATCAGAGCCATGACCGTGATATGTTGCGGCCAGGGCCCCTTTGGAATCGAATTCAACGAAAACCTGGTCGACATCTCCGACGGCCATCTGTCTTGCAAGCTTCCCTATCCTGACAGAGGCCGCGGAATGCGAACTGGAAGGTCCCCTCATCACGGGTCCTATCACATCATTGAATATGCTGGCAGGCTTTTTCTCCATTTCACACCCCTCGACACGAACAATGATGATTTCGAACTCATACCCCGCGCCATGAATACGGAATGCCACAAATCCATGTATTGTTTGATAAAGCCTGCTTTACAGAGAATATGACTTTTTTTGTTTTCCGGATTCCATGAGCGCTTCAATATCTGCGATTTCACTTGGAATGTTTTCCGACAGGTTGATGCAGCCGTCGTTCGTTATCAGGACATCGTCTTCAACCCGGAGCGCGATGCCCCAATCCCGAAGATAAATCCCCGTATCAACGGTAAGTACCATGCCCGCGGTCAACGGCACCTTGTAACTGCCGACATCGTGCACGTCGAAACCGAGATGGTGGCCGCCATAAAATCTGTCATCAGACAGTTCCCCTTTGTACCCGAGGCTTTTCATGCGGCCGAATGCCTGCAGATGACCCCAATCATTCACTTCCTTGACGCTGATCCCCGGCTTCAGCCATTTGATGACATCCTTGTTCGTTTCAAGCGCCGCAGCGTACACGTCCTTCCCAAGCCCCTCGAATCTGCCGCTGGCAGGAAACATCCTCGATATGTCGACGCAGCAGAAGTCAACGATGGCGCCGACATCGGCCAGGACCAGGTCTTTTTCCCCAATGAGCCCATACGGCTGACTGTAGTGCCCATAAAAGCAATTGTCCCCCGTCGCGATGATGGAAGGGAATGCCACATGACGCAGCCCGTTCCGAGCCAATACATGCTGGAACTCCGCCTCCAGGTCATATTCATGGAGACCCGGCCTGCAAAGGCCCATCATGGCCTCTATCCCCATGCGGGTCACTTCCATGGCAGTCTTCATGTTTTCAATTTCATCGGGAGACTTGATGAGCCGCAAGTCGCAAATATCGTGATATGCATTGCCTATGCGCAAATGAGGATACAGTTTCCTGATGGTTGCGGCGAACAGGTGCGCTTCATCCTCCTGCTGGTCGGAAGAATACCTGTCAAGGTTCAAAAAAAGTTGCAGATCTTTCTCCCGGCGAAGGAGCTTATGGAATATCCCATCGAATTCATGCACGGTCAGGACTTTGTCCAAGCCGGATCTTGACGCTGCTTCCCGCATTGAAAGCGATGGCCCGGTTCCATCATCTACTTTTGGATCCTGGATGAAAAGCATTTCCTCAATGGATGAACCCTGCTTATACGCAAGATAAACCGACTTTTCCCTGTCGATCCCCGTCAAGTACACGAAGTTCCTGTCTGCGAAGAAATCGTAATAGCTGTCCATCGTTTTGCGCAGCGCCCTGCCGGAAAACAAGACCAGCAGGGAGTTGTCCGGCAAGGCTGAAAACAATCGACTTCTGTTGCCGCTGTAGAATTCTTTGTTCATTGCCGTTCCTGCCTTCTCAAATCATGGGGTTCCCCATGGTTGTGCCATATTGTCTGGTTTTGCCCTCGTGCGGTCTGCACGCCATTTAGATGACATGATCCAATAAGCCGACTTGCTTAAGTATCCCGTCCACCTGGCGCTTTTCTTCGTCGGTCAGGGGAAGCCTCGGTTTCCTGCTGGTTCCTCCCGCCAGTCCCAGCCTGTCAAGACAATATTTCACGGTTTGGATCGCCTTATACGGTTTTTCCGTGATGGTGTACAAAGGCGCGTATTTTGCGAACAACTCCCTTGCCTGGTCGAGGTCGCCTTCCGTCGTGCAGTCGAAAATGCGCTGCGATTGGCCGGGCAGCAGGTTCGCGGTAATGGATATCCAGCCTTCGGCGCCATTGAGGAGGGATTCTACAATCACATCATCGCTTCCACAAAATACATGAATTATCCCGTTGCCGATCTCAAGAATCTCCCTTACCCTCCTGATATCTCCCGATGCTTCCTTCACATATCTGATATTGTCGGCTTCGCAAATCCTGGCTATCCTGGCCGGAGTCAAGTCGGTTCCGGTAGATCCTGGATTGTTGTAAAGAACCATTGGAATATCCACGGCTTTGGCTATGTTCCAAAAATGATGGTATATTTCTTCACTGGACGGCTTGAAATAAGAAGGTCCGATAACCATGATGCTGTCAGCGCCTATGCTTTTCGCATGTTTCGCGTATTCGATTGCGTCACGCGTGGTTTCCGCCGCGCAGCAAACCATGCAGGAAATACGCGAATTGATGTGATCCACAGCCGTCTCGGCCATTTTCTTTCTTTCCGGCATGGTCAGGCTGACGAATTCTCCGGTTCCTCCGTTCACGGTGATGCCGGAGAGTCCCTGATTGACATACCAGTCTAAATTGGCTTTGAAACCGGCATAGTCAATCTTCTCGTTCTTGTCCATCGGAGCTACTGCAGCGCAATAAACAGGATTCATCAATTTGTCCTCCACACTTTGTTTCCTCGTCAGAATGGTCTCTTCCGTTCGATTTTCAGCACATAGGCATAATCACAGGGCCTCTGTTCGGGTGCTGAGACAACGAGTCCCTTTTCCGTCATTTTCCATGCCAGTTCTTTATCCACGCCCAGCATGGTGATTTTCGCGATTTCCCGCTCATATAATCCATTCGTCTTCTCCAGGGAATATTCGCCATCCGACCATTCCAGGCATATCGCGTAAATGGTGTCGTCTTTTGCAGTATAGCGCATATCTTTCTGCGTGTATCGCAAAACTTCCCCCTCTGTAAAATCACCTGACGTCGACATCTTGGTCGGACCTTCCCCGCTGAACAGCCATGGAGTCGTTCCGTAAATGGCTTCCCCATTGAGCGCAAGCCATTTTCCCATTTCAGCCAGGATATGCTTTGCCTCCTCAGGAATTTCCCCATTGGGCTTTGGTCCCACATTCAATAGCAGATAACCGTTCTTGCTTACATTGTCGATGAGGTAATGGACGAGTGTTCGCGGAGATTTGTATTTTGCGTCGAAAAGGTAACACCAGCCTTCCCCGTCATCCACGGTCGTATCCGTAATCCATTCATTCTGCACGAGTTTGTCAAAGCGGCCCAATTCCAGATCGATCAGCCCGGACCCGACGACCAGATCGTTGTTTTTGAACATGGTGAACACATCCTGATTGTTTTGCGCTGCCTTGTTGTAGTAGTAAGCGAGCATTTCCTTCTTGTAATGTTCCTGTACGAAGCGCAGTCCGAAATCAAACCAGATGGCGTCAGGCGAAAATTGATCAATCAGTTCCTTTGTTTTGCCCAGCCAGGCATCAAGGAATTTTTTGTCCGGTTTCTGCTGGTCGCCAAACGGATCGGAATCCTTGAATCCGGTATCCATGTCATGGGCTTTGCCGTATAAATCCGCGAAAGCCGGGTCAGCGACATCATATTGCCGATTCCAGTGCGGATAGAAGAACCAGTTTTCAAAGTGATGCAGGGCCACCATGAATTTCATGTCCTGCGCGCGGATGGCCTTTTCGAGTTCCGCCACCACATTGCGTTTTGGGCCCATCTTCGCGGCGTTCCCCCGGGTCTATGCGGTCTCCCACATGGCGAACCCCTCGTGATGTTCGGCCACTGGTCCTGCGAAACCGGCACCGGCCCCCTTGAATATTTCAGCCCATTCATCGGCGTCGAATTTCTCGCCAGTGAACATGGGCACGAAATCCTTGTACCCGAAAACGGACGGATCCCCGTATGTCTTCACATGGTGCTCGTATTGGGGAGTCCCTTTCCGATACATGTTGAAGGGATACCAGGTTCCATTCGGCCGGCATGCGGGGACCGAGTAGACGCCCCAGTGGGTGTAAATGCCGAACTTCGCATCCCTGAGCCATTGCGGCGTGGAAAAATGCCTTAAAGAGTTCCAGGTTTGATTGAATTCCATTTGATTTGTTCCTCCTTTTTTCATCGACGCAACTCCGGTACGACAGCGTTCGTTTCCTCTCCGGCCAATGTCCTTCTCAGATTCTCCACAGCTGCCATGGCCATGTTGTTCCTGGTCTGTGCCGTGGCTGAACCGATATGCGGCACAGTGACGACATTCTTCAGCCGCAGCAGCTGGTTGTCCGGCTCTATGGGTTCGGTCTTGAAAACATCAAGGCCCGCCCCGGCGATGATATGATTTTGCAATGCGAAAATCATGGCCGTTTCATCGACGGTCTTTCCCCTTGAAACATTGATGAGGATGGCCGTTTTTTTCATCATGGCAAATTGTTCAGACCCTATCATGTGGTGCGTTTCACTTGTGTAGGGAGTGATGACGGCAACAAAATCCGAGCGTTTCAGAAGATCGGACATTTCAACGTATTCGGTTCCAAGCCGGGCTTCAGCCGATGGTTTTCTCTTTCGGTTGCAATACAGCACATTCATGTGAAACCCATGAATGGCGCGTTCCGCGAATACCTCGCCAATCCGTCCCATTCCGATGATGCCCAAAGTCTTGTGATGGACTTCCATGCCAAAAAAAACCGCATCATCTTCCGGTTGCCACTTTCCGGCCTTGACATAGGCGTCCAGTTCACAGAGTCGTCGCGCGACCGTCAGCATCAATCCAAATGCCAAGTCTGCAACGGTGTCCTCAAGGACACCCGGCGTATTCGTGCCGATGATGCCGCGCTGTTTCATGACCGCCAAATCGAAATTATCATAGCCGACAGATGCATTGCTTATTGCGCGCAACTGCGGTGCCTGGTCCAGAATGGCCTTGTTCAGGCGCGGTTCGCCATCAAGCAGAAGACCGTCCATATCCCTGATTTTTTCAGCGAACAAGGCTTCGGTATGGGTTTCATCGTCGTTCCATTTCTCATATTCGCAAAAAGTGCCCAGCGCTTTCTCAGCCTCCTGCGAAATCGGGAATGCGACGAAGACTTTCATCGGCTTTTGAGCATTCATTGGTTCATCCACCTTCCGTCAAGAATTTCCCACCATAGAGGGCAACACGGATATCACAGCCGGCTTGATCGAAGAAACCGTCAGGACCATAATACATCAACCAAAGGTTGTCAGTGACTTTGATCACCTCTCCATCCTGGCCGACAATAAGATTCGGATTGGATACACACCAGTGCAATCCGTCGGATGAGGTCGCAAAGCCAGTGCTGCAGCCTTTACAGCCGGGTCGGACAAATTTGCCGAAGAACATGAGCCATTGGCCGTCTTCCTGAATGACATGGGTGAATTTGTACATTGTGTGCTCAACCAGTCCCTCGATGACAATCGATTCGGCATGGGAAAAATCGAAATCTGTCTCGTTTGGAGATTGCACGCAGAACAAACCTAAAGGCTCTTGTTTCCGATCCCAATAATACATGAAATAATGACCCGTCGTTGCGTCTTTCACGACATGAACGTCCTCGACGTCGCCGAGGTGACTGATCCGACCCTTCTTTTCAAAATGCACACCATCGGAGGAAACTGCATAGCCCCAGTCGCAATGATGGTCCATGCCGCCTCCAT
>CAZFWQ010000194.1:0-2705 GCA_964522755.1 uncultured Oscillospiraceae bacterium
CCAATCGCACTCCTCAATGTCTCATACCACCGGGTCAGCCGCTGCGGTTCATTTCGCACCGTCGTGATGTCCTTGAGTATGAAGGCGCAGGGAGTACCATTCGCCCTGCAAGCCCTGAGTGTTTTCAAAGTTTCCTCTTCAATGATCTTCTCGTCCAGTGAAGACATGGCCACGAATGCCGGGTTTGGCTTGCGGGCCATGACATAATCCCGGCCCATGGCTTCAGCGGCCACATCGACATTCGCCCACGGACTCATGGAAATGCAGCGGACTGTCTTGATTTTGCGGATGATGTCGATTTTTTTGTGAAGAGGTTCGCAGCAGCCGTAATTGACAAGGCCGAAACGCTCGTAGTACGGCTTCATGTACTCGATTTCGAATTCATCGTGCATGGCCGGCGACACTTCGGAAAATATCTGGGCCGCTCCTGCCGCCCAGCAGTCCTTTGCCTTTACATGAGCCGGATCAAAGTCACTTCCGGGAATCTCGGATGAATAGGCTCCCGCGCAATGGACCGTGTTGGGGTGCGCCTCAAGAAGACCCTGGTCCTCGTACTGATCAAGAATCCCCATTTCAATGTCAACCAGCTTGCGCATCAGCTGATGAAGGAATTCCGGCCGGTCGGCCAGATCGTAAAGCACCGGCGTGGCACCCCGCCAAAACACGATCCTGTCCCAGATGGCAGCCCAGATGCCGACGCCGGAAAGCTTCACCGGCAGGATGTCGCCGACCAGTTCATTGACGAGGGCTTCGCGGAATGCGGTTTTCTCCTTGTCCAGCCGTATGATCGGGACCCTCAGCTTCTCAAGATCCTTTTCATCCGCCAATTGATCCGCATAGGTATGCGTCTGGGCACTGGCATGCCCCTCATTGTCGGCGCTGACTTCGGTGGCAACGCCGATCCCGGTGTCAGTGAAGGCTTTGGGAACCTGAAGATACGGAAAAAAGGCCATGTCGCATGGGAAATGCTTCCATTTATAGAGTTCGCTCCGCATACCCCATTCGAGGCTCCTCAGGAAAGGGTCTTCGCACTGCAGGGTGAGTTCGTCATCCACGTTCATCTCGTGCCAGGGGATCTGGTCGATCATGATCAGCGGCCTGACAGGTTTCAACGCATTCAATAGCTTCCAGTCGCCCATCGTCTTCTGGTGAACCTCCAGAAAAGCGACTTCCGCATATTGCCTGGCAATGTTTCTGAATGCTTCCCTATCCCTCGTTTGAATCATTCCTGCCTGCATGTTTCCATCCTCCTGTTGTTCGTTGTGATTCATCTTGTGAGGTACTGCGTCATCTCCTGCCTTTTCATGACTATCGGGAAAAGGTGCGCAGCCGGCAGTCGAGCATGGCTGCGGCATGGGCGAGCGGGATGTCGTCCATCAGCCCCTGGGAGCCGGACAGGATGAACCCGCCCCCGGAACCAAACAGCTTCACGGCAGCCGATACCGTGGTCCGGATTGCTTCTTCCGGTCCTTGCGGCAGCAGGACCTGGGTATCGATTCCGCCATAAAACGCCAGACGCCCCTTGTAACGGGAAACAACCGAATCCAGTGACATGTCCGTGGCCTGGACCTGGATTGGGTTGAGCACGTCAACTCCGATTTCGACATAATCGTCAAGTATCGGTGATACATCGCCGCAGGAATGCTGCATGTAGAAGACGCCGTATTTGTGGGCCGTTTCACAAAACAGGCGCAGGGAAGGCTTGAAGAACCTGCGGAAGTCTTCCTTGCTGATGAACATGCTGTGCTGGGTGCCGAAATCATTGCAATTCTCCACAAGTACGCCGCGCCCGGCGGAAATGTCCAGCGTCCTGGCCAGGTATGCATTCCAGAATCCGGTGATGTGGTCGACAATCGCCAGCGCAATGTCAGGTTCCTCTTTCAGCAGGCATAAGGCATTCTCCTGGCCGCACAGATACAGGAAGTTGTGAAAGATAGCCGCATTGATGCCTGTACACAAGGCAAACTCTTCATGATTCCTGATTTCCAGATCAAGCGCAGTTCCGTCAAAATCATCCATTGACGGAATCGGGTAGGAAAGCACCTCGTCGATGGACCTGACATCCGCGAAAGGCGGCTGCGGATTGTGCTCCCAGTACATGTCCCTGATGATGTCGGCCGGGCGGCCTTTGTAATGCAATTCAGGTCCACGGTAGCCCGGGCCCCCGGTATGCCAGACGTCGACGCCCTGCTGCCGGTACAGCTCTTCCCGGGTATCCAGTCCAAAGTAGCCAGCCAGTCTTTGTTCATATTCGGCTGTCGTGCCGAACAATCCGGTAGGGATCCTGTCGACTTCCTGGTAGGTGATAGCCCGGCGAACCCGTTCCCTGCTGTTCATATTGCCGCCTCCCGTGTTGTGTCTGCTGTCCTCATATTGTATGACATCGTTGCAGGCAATTGTCAAGGCAGTTGTCAGGTTCATGAACTTTTTTTCAAGCGATCACGACAACTTATCCGAACACCTGGAGATGGAGGCAATCTTTGAGACAGTATTCATCGTAATAATCTGAAATGATTTGTTTCAATCTGCAATTATTTTGTTGCAACTTGCAATTGTTTTGTTGTACAATTATTGTGAGTCCAACATATACGAACCATCATTCAATAGATATCGGCCATTTGCCGCCATGGCCTCTGCCTGTCGGCATCGACATGAATCGGGGGAGAAAATGAAACTGCCGGACATGGATGTGAACGAAAATACCG
>CAZFWQ010000194.1:2805-7437 GCA_964522755.1 uncultured Oscillospiraceae bacterium
CATGAATCGGGGGAGAAAATGAAACTGCCGGACATGGATGTGAACGAAAATACCGTTCCAACCTCAGATGAAGGGGTCGAAACCCCATTGCCTGTGACGCGAGCTGCAAAGGCCGCATCCGAGCTGTTACAGCCGACTACCGGGTCATCACGGCTGGAAGCCGGGCAATCACAGCCCGCGGCCGAACAATCTCAACCCACGGCTGCACAATCAGCACCCGCGGCCGAACCATTGAAAGCCGCAGCCGGCCACACTCAGGCCGGATACCGCCTGCGCGCGGCCGGAGTGAAAAACCTCACGGCTCCAGCCCCCAAAGATACCAATGCAGCCTATGCCTGGACCGACCGGCTGGGAACCTGGAAGGCCCGCTGGGGTGTGAACCGCATGAAATACACCGTTTCACCGGGCTTATACCGCCTGGGATCCCCGAGCACAGATTCTCCCGTCCTTGTCACATCCAATTATAAAATGAGCTTCGACATGCTGCGAAAAGAGCTGGGTGGTCGGCACCTTTGGATCCTCGTCCTGGACACGAAGGGCATCAATGTCTGGTGCGCAGCCGGCAAAGGCACCTTCGGCACATCCGAAATCGTGCGGCAGGTCCGGGTGTCAGGCCTTTCCGACATCGTCAGCCATAAAAGGCTCATTCTTCCCCAGCTGGGGGCGCCCGGCGTCTCGGCACAAGACGTCCGACGCCTGTCCGGATTTCGAGTAACCTATGGGCCGGTTCGCGCATCGGATATTCCTGCTTTTCTCGATGCCGGGATGAAAGCTACGGACGAAATGCGCCGGATGAATTTTACCACGATGGACAGGCTGGTCCTGACCCCCATCGAGTTGGTGGCTTCCCTGAAGCCCACTCTGTGGCTGTTTGGGGCCTTTTTCCTGTTGAACACCTTGGAATTGGCTCATTTCGGTGCTTTCGAAGCCGCCGCATGGACTGCTTCCATCTTCGCAGGCACTTTCCTGACACCCTTGCTGCTGCCATGGATCCCGGGCCCGGCTTTTTCATTCAAAGGGGCATTGACAGGTCTGATTTCAGCCTTCGCCGTTGTTGCCGCATTCGGATTTGACCCGGCCCGCGCAGCCTTCCTTTCAACCGGCGGCATGCCCGGCTGGCTGGCCGCTGCATCTGCTTCACTTGCCATGCTGGCCGTTTCATCCTATACGGCCATGAACTTTACGGGATGCACGTCTTACACCTCACCATCCGGGGTGATGCGGGAAATGAAGACGGCCGTGCCCCTGCAGGCCGTCGCTCTCATCCTGGGGGCTGTCGGAATCCTGGCAGCCCAGGTTTTGTCGTGATATGCAAGTACGCGTGAACATGCAAAGGGAAACCACCAGGCCATGACCCGGCATACATGCAATACAGGCCGGCATGCGCTCCTTCCGGTCTGAAACAAGGAGAGAAGACACAATGACTACGCACCGCTACCTGAAGAATGTAACAACCTTGTCCCTGAACCAAGAAACCTGCACAGGATGCGGGATGTGCACGCAAGTCTGCCCGCATGCGGTCTTCCGTGTGGAAAGCGGGAAAGCCGCCGTGTCCCGCCGGGATGCCTGCATGGAATGCGGGGCCTGCGCATTGAACTGTCCGGCAGGCGCCCTGACCGTCAATCCCGGAGTCGGCTGCGCCGCCGCCATCATTGCCGGATTCCTCACGGGAACCGAGCCGAACTGCGGCGGAGATCAAAATGAAGGCGGGTGCTGCTGATGCCGCTTCCCATATCCCATCACCTGCTCAGGGAGCATGTCCGGAAACTTGAGCGCATACTCGGCCTGCTAAATGACGGAGAAATGTCCTGCTGCGGCATAACAATGGCCCAGTGTCACGCACTGGTGGAAATCGGCCGGGCTCGCGCGATTTCCCTCAATGCGCTTGCCGCCCTGCTGAACCTGGACAGCAGCACCGCCAGCCGCACCGTGCAGAACCTGGTGTCCGCAGGACTCGCAAGACGCGGGCCGGACCCTCAGGACAGGCGCGCGGTGATCATTGAACTTGCGCCGGAAGGAGAGTCTCTTTTCCGGAAAGTGGAGTTCAACATGACGGACCAGTTTGAAACGGTCTGGAGCAGAATTCCCCACGAAAAGCAGGAACAGGTGCTTGAAAGCCTGAGCCTGCTGATAGATGCGATGGATGAACCAACAAATGCCTTATGATTTCAGCATGTTTCGGTCGAATTGAGCGAAGCGGACCTCCGACAGGCACGGTCGTGATGTCAAGCCTGGGAAAAAGCAGTCGAAGCCAGTCAACCAGTATCGAATCATCAGCGGATAGCCTATATCGCCGTGCCCTCTTCAATGACGTCGATTTCAGGCATGCCGTCAATTTCCAGGCAGATGACCGAATCAATGGGGTCATACGGACCGCGGTAATGCGGCAGGCGCACCTTTGCCTGATGAAGGTTCCGACTTTTCGTCGGTGGAAACTGCATGATGTCCAACGGTTTTCCATCCGGGTCCGCCAAGGCGAAAGCCTTCGTAATCTTATTCCGAATGCCATATATCAGGAGATCTCCGACAATATCGTCATACCCTCGTCCCCAGTGAAAAATGTGCAGATAGATCCGGCCTTTTTTACCGGTGACATCTCCCCAATCGAGTTCATACGGAAAATCAGGTATGGGAATGGTGTCATAAATTGATTCGCCATTTACCTTCATCCAGTTGCCGATCGTTTCCAGTATTTCGATGCTTTGCCGTGGCATGGAGCCGTTTTTGTCAGGACCGACATTCAGCAGCAGATTGCCTCCCTTGTGATTGATATTGACAAGGCGTCTGATCAGTTCCTTCGGTGATTTCCAGTTCTGATCCATCTCCCGGAATCCCCATGAATCGTTTAGCGTCATGGGGACCTCCCAATCGCAAGTCATCGTTTTGGATGGAATCATATTGTCACCGGTCGTCTTGTAGTCACCGATGCCATTGCCGATTCTTCCGTTAATAAGGCAATTCGGATTGATTGACTTAACATAATTCCTTAAATCCAGGCTTTGTTCTTCACTCATCCCCATAGGAGTATCGAACCAAATAAGATTGATTTCTCCATATTCTGTCAATAATTCTTTGATTTGAGGCTTTACTTTACTTTCAAAGTAATGGCTGAAGTTCTTCCCGGCAGGTTCAGGGAAGTCCCAATCATTTCCCATGGCATCAGGTTCAGCCCAATCCTGGGCCTGGGAATAGTAAACTCCAAATGGCATCCGCTGTTCCCGGCATTCCCTGGCCATTTCCGCGAGTGGGTCAAGGCCAAATGGCGTCGCCCTGGCAATGCTGTATTCCGAGCACTTTGAGTGATACATTGAAAAACCGTCATGATGCTTGGAGGTCATCACAATGTATTTCATACCGCTGTCCTTAGCCAGGGAAACCCATTTTTTTGCGTCAAATTCCATTGGATTGAATGATTTTGCCTGCCGGGAATATTCAACGAAGGGAATCCTGGCAAAATACATGATCCACTCGCTGATCGCATCAATGGTCTGGCCTTGCCACTTTCCTGCTGCGATTGAGTATAAGCCCCAATGGATGAACATGCCGAATCTTGCCCGGCGCCACCATTCAAAAGAATCATGCGGTACATCCGTCATGCAAACTCTCCTGTCAACTTCCTTCATCAGGAATCAAAACAACCGTTTCAGTAGCTCTCTATTCTTCCTGCGACTCCATCAGGTTTTCGGGGTTCAAACAATGAAGTTCTTCCGGCACGAATCGTCCGTCCTTGCGGATCAGCTTGCCGTCAAACCAAATTTCACCACCGCCGTGCTGTGGCAGCTGGGAATAAACAATATCCCAATGGATCATCGACCGGTTGCCGTTGCCGGTTTTCCAGATTTCATTTCCCGGCGTCAGGTGTATCGCTCCGGTCATCTTCTCATCAAAAAGGATGCTGCCGGTTGGCCTCGTAATCATCGGGTTTACCGTGATGGCAAATTCTCCGATGTACCGCGCTCCCTCATCGGTATCGAGTATCTTGTTCAGCCTGTCCGTGTAATTCGAGGTTGCCTTGACAATTTTCCCTTCTTTGAATTCAAACCGGATATTTTCAAAGACGCTTCCTTCATAGGGTGACGGGATATTATATGTGATGATTCCATTTAGCGAGTCTTTGACCGGAGAGCAGTACGCCTCTCCATCCGGCATGTTGCGGTCCCCGGCGCTGACAAGTGTTTTCATGCCTTTCAGCGAGAGTTTCAGATCGGTATCGATGCCGATGAGGTGCACTTCATTCGTCCGGCTCATCAGTTCCGCCAGCACTTCAAGCGAAACGGCCATCTTGCGTTTTCCATGCATCGTATTTCATAATGTTTGCCAGATGTTCCCGGTCAGTGCCAGCCATCAATTCGGAGGTCAGCGCATCGTCAGTATAATTGACAAACGGATGCCCTCCGGCCGCGTAGATTTCCTTGACCAGCGCTTTGGCCATGGGAATGGAGTCGAATGTGCAGTCGATGATGACCTTCTCTTTGGGTTTCACGCTGATGGAATAATTGACGACCAGCCTGGCCAAACGCTGCATTCTTGGATCACTCATTTTTTCAATCTCCCTTTCGTATGCACATTGATGCTTGCGCGGCGCTTCATGCTGCCATCGACGGCAATCGCGATGTCCGTTACGCAGGTTCA
>CAZFWQ010000195.1:0-7335 GCA_964522755.1 uncultured Oscillospiraceae bacterium
CAGCATGTACATCCCCCGAATCCTGGCAAGGTCTTCGATGTGTCAAATCCTGATTGTGCGTATGCCCAGTATCCTGGCAAGGTCTTCGATTTCCTGGCTGCGATCCCCGTAGCAGATGGCAAAATGCTGCCCCGCGTAATTTTCGACAAACCGGTTCACGTCCCCGTCGAGGCGCACGTCCAGCGCGGGCATGTATCCCTGCCTCAAGCCGGTTTCAAGACCTTCACCGGTAAAAAACAGGATATGGTAGTCATTCCTGTCTTCAACCAGGCGCATGACAGTCACGCGGCCCGGTTTCAACGCGAAACCAGTCTGGATGCCGGTGAATCCGGGATGCGGCATGAACCTGCGGATCTCGCGGTCTTCCGCCTTTCCCAGGCTGAACGGGGCGAATCCGCATGAAGACAGCTTCACGACGTTGTCCTCATGGTTCATGGCGTCTCCGTAAGTGACAATCTGCCCGGAGAGCAGGTGGAGGATGACCATCGACACCGTGTTCAGCATGTCCCCCTCGCAGGATGAAACGACACCCTCTTCCGAGAGCGCCGAAAGCGGCACGCACACGACGGATTTGTATTCCTTCGAGAACTCGTACTGGCATTTCACATTGACGGCGTCAAGATCCTGTTCCGCGCACAACTGCCTAAGCGCCAGGAAAACCTTCGCCGTCTTTCGCAGCGCGTCCGGATCCACGTCATTCCTGATGCGGGCGAGTGTTCCGATATGGGCGACCGCCGCGTCGCAATCCTTTTCCGGCATGCCTTCCGCCCTGCGGATCAGGGAGTACGAATCCGACTGTTCGATTTCAGGACCGATTCTGACGCGCATGAGCAGGTGATCGAATGTCCCCGGATAGATGCTCATGGAGGTGTAGCCGACCAGGCCGATCCGGACGCGTTTCAGGCGGCCCGCGCAGGATGCCGCGCGCGCGAAGGAACAAGCCCGCTGCATGGTCAGGCCGTCCTGCGGCAGACCAAGAACCGGCTTGCAGCGATACCCCGCCCTGTCCATCGTCCCTTTGAACATGGCGAAGGAAACATAGGAACCGGTGCTGCTCAGGGCGCCCTTCTCCATGAACATCCCGAATCCCCACAGGCACATGGGCAGGTGCTCGATTTCCCGGACGAACGCCATGGCCGTTGCACATTCAATCCAGGTCCCAAGGAAGAGGATGACGCCGTCGACGCCTTCCCTCAGCAGTTCCGTGCCTGCGATGAGCGCGGACTTGTGGTCTGTGACCGGCCCGGGGATGGCATGGATGGCGATCCCTTCCGCACGGAGTCCTTTCACCGCTTCTTGTGCCATTGCTTCGACAGCTTCATTTACATAATCTGCATGACAAATATTTACAAACCCTATCATCGGAACCCCCTCCTTGCCATTGCGGCAAATATCACCGTCTTTGACCGAGACAACGCACCGCCTTCAACTTCGATTTTCCGTCAGTGCCTCCCCGAGCCTGCATTCCATCGCATTCAGCAGGATATGACCTTGACTCCGCGGGCTTCTATCGCGGCCAGGACTTCCTGGTTGGCCTCCTTGTTCGTGACAAGCCAGTGGGCACAGTCAATGGAACCCAGGTTTGAAAAGCTCTCGTATCCGATTTTCGTGTAGTCTGCCACGACGAGGGTCCTGCCGGCCCGTTCCATCATCGTCCTGTTGACTTCCGTTTCCTCGGCATGGTAGGTCGTGATGCCGATTTGGCTGGAAACGCCGTCCACGGAAAGGATCAGCTTGTCCGCCTTGAATTTTTTCAGCTGCGCCAGCGCGTCATCTCCGTAGGTGAACGAATAATGCGGGTTGATGTCCCCTCCCAGCAGGATCACGTGAAATGTAGGCACGCTGCCCAGTTCGAGCGCGATGGAGATGGAATTGGTCACGATTTTCAGATTCCTGCACCGCTTCAGGGCAAGCGCCGTGAAATACGTTGTCGTGCCGGAGTTGATCATCAGCGTTTCACCATCCCGGACCAGTTCGGCCGCTGCAACGGCAATTGCCTGCTTCTCCTGCGTGTGTTCATGTTTTCGCTGCTGGAAATCCATATTGTAGTAATTCTGCATCGTCTGCACGGCTCCTCCCGGCACGCGATGAAGGTAACCGCTCTTCTCCAGTTCGGCCAGGTCATTGCGGATTGTCACCTCGGACGCGCCCAGCGCCTGGCTGAGATGCATCACGCGGACTTTACCCTCGCGCCCAATCAGTTCCAGAATGTTCTTCCTTCGTACGTCCAGTTTCAGACCTTCATGAATCGGCATATCGAATCTCCTTGCAGTCAGACCCGTTCCGGGGACAATGTCCGAAATCCGCTTCGTGGAAAGCACAATCACGCATCGGGATTCAACTGCGCGCCCACGGCGCCTCCGGGATGGATCAGGGCGAACTGTTCCAGCCGGTACCCGGTCTCCTCCATTACGGCCGCGAGCATGGCATCGAAAATCGCGACGGTCGATAAAAAACTGGCAGTCGCCATGACATTGAACGGATCGCTTTCCTTTTCGATTTTCATGGGTATGAGGATATCCGCGTTTTTAGCCAGTGGAGATTCCATGTTTTCCGTCACGACGATGAGGACCGATTTTTTTTTCCTGCATACGCGTATGATCGGCAGCAGTTCGGCAGTCTTTCCGCCCCGAGACACCATCACGACGGCATCTCCTTCCTGCACGCAGCCGAGTCCGCCGTGAACCGCTTCCGACGGAGGCATGAATTTGGCGGGCCTTTCAACGCAGCAGAGGGAATGCGCGAACTTCATGGCCGCGAATCCGGAGGAACCGCTGGCACATGTGATGATTTTGCCGCAGCGGCACAGTGCGTCCACTGCCAGCGCGAACGACGGTTCATCCAGCCAGGATGCCACGTCCGACACAGCTTTCGCTTCAATGAAAAGGGATGCCCTGGCCTTTTCCATCGCAGTCTGCTTCATGAAGGTTTCCTCTCCTTGTTCCTTCCTCTTGCGAAACTTATCGGAAGGAACGCGCTGCCTGCCTCTCAATCCGCGCCACCGGCCTGTCCGGCGTCATGCCGGTTAAGCGGACGGCATGATTGGATCAAGGCCCGAGTGTTTGCCACAAGCATATCACCTTTCAAAATGACAATCAATTCGTAAGTAAAAAGAAAATATTATTGACGTTTTCGAACCTGCCGTGTATGCTTGGATTGGATTCCGACCCATGTGGCCACAGGGCAATTCTTAAGACTGGAATAAAAAGACAGGAGGCGCCATGCATCGGGGATTTCCAATAAAACCTCCTTTTTTTGAAATCGGGCCAAAGTCCTACCTCTACGGGGAACAGGTTTTGAAACTTGCCCGGGCCGCTGATGAAGCGTCCCTCAAGTATGAAATTCCCGTCATTTTCACTGCGCCGTTCCAGGATATCCGCATGGTGGCGGCCGAAACGGAGCATCTGCTCGTATTCGCACCGCACATGGACCCGCTGCGTCCGGGCCGCGGCCTGGCGGACATCCTGCCTGAATCCGTAAAGGCCGCCGGCGCTGCGGGCGTCATGCTCAACCATGCCGAAAGGCCAGTCACATTCGCGGTACTGCGCGAAACAATACTCCGTGCCAAGGAGTTGAACCTTCTGACCATCGTCTGCGCGGACTCCATTGCCGAAGCCAGGGCCATCGCCCTGCTTTCCCCGGATATCATCGTCGCGGAGCCGACGGATCTTATCGGGACAGGCATGACGCGCAGCATGGATTATGTGCGTGAGTCCATCATGGCTGTCAAGTCGGTCAATCCCGGAATCCTCGTGCTTCAGGGAGCAGGCATCCGCAACGGGCGCGACGTGTACGACATCATACTGGCAGGGGCGGAGGCGACCGGTTCCTCGAGCGGCATCGTCAAGGCGGCAGACAGTGCGGCGATGGTCGATGAAATGATCCGCGCCGTTCGCGAAGCATGGGACCAGCGGAACAAATGACCCATGAAGGTCCGGAAATCAACGAAAAGGATTGGAAGCAATCGGCGGCAATCAGCGGCAACAACACGGCGGATTCTTCAGCGGCAATAACATGGCAGAATCTTCAGCGACAGCAACACGGCGAAATCTTCAGCGGCAATAACATGGCGGCATTCAGTGATGATAAGGAGGACAGTTATGAGTGTTTTCAGGGAGAGCATCCAGGTACAGTCGGACGGGACCCATCCCACATTCCACGACGTGACCGGACAGGTGAAGGAGATTCTTTCCAGGTCCGGCATTCGGAACGGCATCTGCGTGGTCTACTCGCATCACACCACCTGCTCGGTCATGACCCAGGAGTGTTCGCACGACAAGACCTTCTTCGGCCTCGAGTACCTGCAGCAGGACCTGTGCAACGTCATGGAAAAGCTTGTGCCGACTTGTCGCGTCGAGGGGCAGTACATGCACCCGGGACCCAGGCACATCGACTTCGCCATGAGCGTGGGGGAAGTGGGCGAATGGACAAGCCTGAACACGGACGCCCACCTGCGTTCGTGCTTCTTCGGCCGTTCGGAGACTATCGTCATAGTGGACGGCGAACCGGATCTTGGTGAATTCGGCTACATTTATTTCATAGACTGGGATCAGATTCGGGCAAGGCCCAGGACGGTACAGGTGCAGATAGTCGGGGAATGATGTAAAATAAGCAGATGCATGCCCGATAAGAGATGCCAGGAGGAACCATGATGGAAGCGAATTCTTTTGTAATCAGGCCCTTCGAAAAAGGAGACCGCGAAAAGGTGGAATCTTTTTTCAAGCAAATGGGCGGTGAAACCCGCGCCATGTTTGACAGGAACGACGGCAACAGGGACAACGCATTGCGCTTTTTCGAGGGCAAGGATGTGAATACCCTCCGATGGCTGATGCTTGACGGGGAAAGGATGATCGGATATGTGTTCCTCTGGGACCTCGACACCGGCGTGCCGATGCTGGGCATCGGCGTAGCGGACGACTGCCAGGGCAAGCACCTGGGCCGTACGCTGATGAAGACTGCCAGCGATTATGCCTTGTCGCTGAACAAGGGCGGCATCATGCTGACAACCCATCTCGCCAATGTCTGGGGCCAGGGTTTGTATGAGCGCTGCGGATACGAGCGCATCGGCTTGCATACGAGCGGTGAAGCCCTGTACCTGCTGCGGTTCAGATGAACAGGCAATGGTAAAGGCCTCAGGGATATTGGATGCCATGAAGGACAAGGGATGCCATGAAGGACAAGGGATGTCATGAGTGGCAAGGGAGGCTGACATGAACGCAGCGGATGTCATGGGCAAGACATATCCGGTTCCGGGCGGCAACCGTCCCCAGACGGACAGGCAGGCGCTTGAAGCGGTTTTCAAAGGAAAGGTGCCTGATCATGTCCCTCATTTTGAACTTGTCTTTCAACTCACACAGGAGGCATTCGGCCTGGAATGGCCGGACCACGAAGACATGCAGTCCGGCTCGCCCGCGGAGCGGGATCGCCATCGCGGGACCTTTTTCGAAATATGGGAACGCATCATCGACCGCTATGCCTGGGCTGCCGTCCAGATTCCCACCAGCCTTTGCGGCGTATATACCGGTGAGATTGTCAAGGAAGGCCGCAGACGGTTCGGCAGCCGCGCCATGATATTCGACTTCAACGGGGAAGGTACTTTCTGGATGCCGAACGGCGAGGAAATGTCCGATTTCTACGCCTTGTTCTATGAAGCGCCGGGAGAAGCCCATGCCCTTGCAAGGCGCAAATGCGAGGCATCGAAGGAGTTTGCCCGCAGGCAGGCCGCGGAAGGGATCGAATTCATCGTCATCAACAGCGATTACGGCTACAATGCCGGGCCTTTCCTGAGCCCGGCCATGTACGACGAGTTCGTCACGCCCTACCTGGCCGAAATCGTCGACGAGATCCATCGGCAGGGCATCCCGGCCATCCTTCACTCCGACGGCAATCTCCGCGAAATCCTTCCTTCGATCGTATCCACCGGAATCGACGGATACCAGTCCATCGACCCCCAGGGGGGCATGGACCTCGCCGATGTGAAGAAACGTTACGGAGACAAGCTGATCCTGATGGGAAACGTACGGACGGCTCTTCTGCAGGAACCGGACGACATGGCCATACGGACCGCTGCCCGGGACTGCATCCGTATCGGCGCCCCGGGAGGAAGGTATATCTTCTCCACATCGAACTGCATCTTCAAGGGCATGCCTCTGGAAAGCTACGACATACTTTATAATGAATACCTGCTCCGGAGATGAGGCGCAAACTTCTGGCGAGGTTCACTCGTCCGCGAGCAGTTCTTCGTACATTTTCCGGATAATCCCCTTCTTCCGGTCACTCACCGGAATCCGGGTTTTCCGCGAAGCCCACCCCACGGGAACGCCGCAAAGAGACAGGAAATACTTCATGGACTCGTTGCCTGTCCCTTCTTCATAAAGCAAATCCATCTGCCGGTTCACCCTGGTCTGCATGGCGGTCGCCTCCGCATTGAGGCCACGCCCGAAAAGTTCCCTTACTTTCATCAGCAGCTGCGGGTATACGTTGCAGCCGCCGCCAATCACACCATGGCCTCCCATGGAAAGCGAACAGAGATAAAGGTCCTCTACGCCCTGGATCACGGAAATCTTTTTCCCGTAATCCATGATGTAGTAGATGTGACGCGTCATGTCGCTGGGACTGCAGCTGTCCTTCATGCCGACGACCCCGCCGTCTTCGACCAGTTGTCCCAACTCTTCCACGGAAAGCGGATAAGGGCTGTTTCCCGTCTGATAGATGAAAATAGACACGCCTAGCTGCAGCAGGTCTCCCAGAAAGACCCGGACATCCGCAAAACTCCGGCATTCCTGCGGAAGGATGACCCCAATTGTTCCTATGCCCTTGGAAACGGCATACCTGGTCAGCTCAACCGAAGTATCCCGCTTCAATGCCGTCGTGTTCGGCACCCAGTTCTTCTTCAGCTGCATATCGACCGCGATGTCCAGGATCCTTTTGCGTTCGTCCATGGTCAGGACGTCGTATTCGCCGGTCGCGCCCGTGATGAACAACCCATCCAGGCCGGGATGGCTGTCGAAATGGGCAAATATCTTCTCCACTCCGGCAAGGTCCAGGGACAAATCCTCTTTGTATGGGGTGACCACGGGGACGATGATTCCTGAAAACGGACTGTTCATATGCCTGTCCCTCCTAATCATTTGCCGCGTCTGCGTTGAAACCTCTTCTCATGCGATGAACCCTTTGTACACGCAAAAATCTTCGTCGCTAAACTGAAATCTTTGTCAGGTCATGCCATTTCACACTGCAGGGTCATGCCATTTCACACCGCAGGGTCATGCCATTTCACACCGCAGGGTCATGATTTCCCATGGCCTCAGCGTCAGGCGGATTGCCCCATTCTCC
>CAZFWQ010000196.1:0-7274 GCA_964522755.1 uncultured Oscillospiraceae bacterium
TTTTATCACGAGACCATTGACTCCGGTTCATGTTCTTTCGGCATTGCCGTTCGGGATCTTTGTCGGGCACGGCACAACCCTTATCCCCTGTCCGCCGCCCGTCATGCAGCGGCCTCCTTCCGGGGTGACAACGTACATGTCTTCAACGCCGACCATTCCAAGGCCCGCAATACCCATCTTTGGTTCCAAGGCAATGACGATGCCATTTTCAAGCGGCTGGTCAAACCCTCTGGCAATGACGGGCAGTTCATCTAGGTGCAGACCAACACCATGCCCAAGAAAATTTACTTTTTTTCCGTGGAAGCCCATGAAGTCCGGCTCCAGGTCCGGGCTTACGCGGGCCAGTGCCGCCAGGTAGATCTCAGATGGAATGGCTCCGGGCCGAAGTGCTGCTGCGGCTTCCCGTTCGATGGAAATGCAGAGATCCTGCAGTTTCACCATCAGTTCCGTTGGTTCTGCGCCAAAACTGTAGACCTGCGTGCAGTCGCTGTGGTAGCCGTCCACGCCGTATCCCACGTCGGCGATGATCAAATCGCCGACTTTCAGCTTTCTCTCACGGCTTCCGATGATAGGCACCGCGGCACTCATGCCCCTGGCCCCGCCGGGCCCGTCGAAAGAAGTCCGCAGCAGCGCGCTCTCTCCGAATGCGATCTGGCCCACGATCATTTCATTCTGAAACATCGAAAACCTTGTAACGCCATGATGGCCAAGCCGGATCATCGCTTCGTATATGCGTCCTGTCAGTTCCGCTTCGCTCATTCCTTCCTGAAGAAGGCCGGGCACGATGACATCGAGCAGGTGGCGGTGCTGGCGCCCTGATTCTTCCATTAAAGCCAATTCGCGCGTACTCTTGCGCATCCGCACCTCGAGCACTGTTCGATCAACGGAAAATACGCCTGCCAGGTTAAAAGCCTTTCGCAGCCGTTCAACGAGGGCAACCGTGGCAACCTCGGTTTCAAGGTAGGTTCGCCCGCATTCGGCGCCGATGGCTTTGGCTGCGTCACGGTATGATTCCATCGGGAAAACGTTCGGAAGGTTTGATTCGTCGCGTGCACGGTCGATGCTTTTTCGAACAAAATAATGCACTGTCCCGTCTTTTCTGATGATGAGCAATCCGTCCTGCATGGTGCCGGTGAAATAGTATTGGTTCACACGGCCGACAAGCATGATGGTTCCCCAATCAGGGTCTTTCCGGTCCATGGCGGATCTCAGGCGCTCAATGCGCGACATTGTTTCGGTGGTTTTATCCATGTGATTCCTCCAGCACTCTTCTGCCATTGCATACGTCATATCAGCCACGCAGGAACATACCAGTTCCTGCTGTCAATAGGAAGTACATCCTGCGCCAGACAAATGACCGCACCTGTGCCGATTTGTGTTTTCAGATGAGCCACTCCGGAAAAATGATCTTCATCACTTGGCTCTTTTTCGATTGGGTTCAGTACGGAGAAGTTTTTAATCGCATCCTTCGGAGCAGCACTCTTCTTGATTTCAACAGGATAGACCGTATTGTTCTGGTGAATGATCAGGTCAATTTCCTTTTTATTGCTGTCGCGATAGAAATACAGCGGAGGTCTTTTGCCGCTGTTCAAGTAGTTTTTATATATTTCAGAGACAACCCAGGTTTCGAAGAATTCACCGCTCATGGCGCCTGCTTCAAGTGCTCCTGCCGAATTCCAGCGGGTTAGGTACGCACACAGCCCCGTATCGAGAAAATACATTCTGGGAGCCTTGATCATTCTCTTCAGCGCATTGTTGAAGTAGGGTTCGATCAAGGCGACAAGACCGCTTGAAACGAGAATGGACAGCCATTGCTTTGCAGTTGGGGATGATACGCCGGTTTCAGCTGCCAGCGTTTCATAGTTTACATTTGTAGCCGTCCGCGCGGCAACAATGCCAACGAATCTGAAAAATGAAAGCTCATCGGCAACCTGGGTCAGATCCCTGATATCACGACTGATGTAAGTTTCCAGATATGATTCATAATATTCGTCCCTGTTTGTTTGTGGAAGCTCGTAAAGACGGGGCATGGAACCTTTGTATATTCTCTCAAATATTTCAGGCATATTCATTTTTCTGCAGCTTTTCGTTCTATTGATTAATGATTTGGGCTCGATCTCAAAGAGAGAAAAAACGTTCCCATTGATCTCACTGTTTGAAAGACCAAGCAAGCGAACAATACCAACCCGGCCTGCAAGAGATTCGGTTACGTTTTTCATCATATGGAAAGCCTGTGATCCGGTAAGCCAAAAATCACCGCAAGTTTTATGTTCGTCAACATATGCCTTGATGTAATCAAAAAGCACGGGGGCGTACTGAACCTCGTCAATCAGGACCGGCGGCGAAAATCTCTGCAAAAACAATTCGGGTTCACTTCTGGCAAGCTCTCGAAGCGTCGGATTGTCTAGAGATACATATTTTCTGTTTTCATCGGCCATTTTCTTAAGCAGAGTTGTTTTGCCAACCTGACGCGGTCCTGTTACAAGAAGAACGGGAAAAGTATCATTTATGGATTCAACCTGCTTTTCAATTGCCCGTTCAATAAACATCTTGCCAACCTCCATGGTGGCTACCCGTCATTCCATCCATATGCAAATCCAAAATACAGTTTTAGATTAGCATATGGATGAGCGTTCGTCAACATATCGAATGCTCAGAATTGTGTGCGCTCATTTCCACAAATCATGCATCCAACTTGGTAATCAATTGATAAGTTCAACTTTACACGCTGATATGAATGGGGTACGATGCTGAAGTTGGAAACCGGTTCATAAGATGATTCCGGTCGGGATTCGAATAGCCGTTCAGAATGATTGTCATCATTGACAGAATCAGGAGGCTCCGCATGCGAAGCAGGCCAAACATCATACTCATCAATTGTGACGATTTGGGATACGGAGATCTGGGGTGCTACGGTTCCCAAGTCAACCGGACGCCCGTCATCGACCGCATGGCGTCGGAGGGGATGCGTCTCACCGATTTCTACATGGCCTCTCCCGTGTGTTCCCCTTCAAGGGGCGCCATGATGACCGGCTGTTATCCGTCCCGCATCGGATTCGGCAGCTTTGACGGGGAATGGGTGCTGTTTCCCGGGCAGGGGATCGGCCTGCATCCGGATGAGAAAACCATTGCCACCCAGTTGAGAGACGTCGGATACCATACCATGCTGATTGGGAAATGGCACTGCGGTGACCAGCCCGCCTTCCTGCCGACGCGGCATGGTTTTGATCATTATTACGGGCTGCCCTACAGCAACGATATGGGACGGCAACCGGGCCGCGCCGACAAGATGCCGCCCTTGCCCCTGATGCGAGATGAGGAAGTCATCCAGGAGCAGCCGGACCAGCGTTCTCTGACGGAGCGTTATGTCGAACAGGCAGTCAGGTTCATCCGGGACCATCGTGAGAATCCGTTTTTTCTGTATTTGGCCCATATGCATGTCCACCTCCCGCATTATGCGCCGGAACGATTCGAACGGGAGTCTATCAACGGGGAGTATGGCGCCGCCGTTGAATGTGTGGACTGGTCGACAGGCGTCCTCTTGGATGAGTTGAAAAGGCAGAAACTTGATGAAAACACGCTGGTTGTCTTTACTTCGGACAATGGCTCGCGTGGAGACCGGGGAGGGAGCAACGCACCGCTTCGCGGGAAAAAGGGGACCACATGGGAGGGCGGTCAGCGCGTGCCGTGCATCCTGCGCTGGCCGGGCATGATTCCAGCCGGGCAAGTCCGCAGCGATATCGCAAGCTCGATGGATTTCTATCCGACATTCCTGCGCCTTGGCCAGGCAGTCCTTCCGACGGACAGGATGATCGATGGAGTCGATATGAGTCCGCTGCTGTTTGAAAAAGGGTGCTCCGCCAGAAAGACTTTCCATTATTACATAATGGATAGACTTGAAGCTGTCCGGGAAGGACGCTGGAAACTGCATGTCCACAAGGAAAACACCGCCATGACCGCGTTGTATGACCTTGAACAGGACATGGGGGAGCAGTCGGATCTTGCCCAGGCTCATCCCGATGTGGTCGAAAGGCTGCAAGGGCGGCTTGATGCATGCCGCAGGGATATTGGGGATGCCGTTGCCGGCGTGGCGGGTGAAAACAGGAGACCGGCCGGTCGGGTTGCGAATCCGGATACGCTGACCCATTATCATCCGGACCATCCGTACATGCATGCCATGTATGACAAAGGGGACGCCGGCTGAGATGCTATGTCCCACCGTCCCCCTTGACAAACTATTTATTTATTGCGCCCTACTTCATCCCGAACATTTCTTCCTTCAGGTCAAGGTAATAAATGTAATCCTGCGTTGTCACGTTCGGCGGGCAGCGATGGTCGCAGAAGGGGATGTAGCCGCCTCTTGCGACAAGGGGGACCAGGGAATCCATGTAGGTTTTGATCGCTTCGCGCCCGTCTCCAAGCTGCAGCTTGTCAAACCCGCCCATGATTCGCAGTTCTTTTCCGAATTGATCGAAGAGTTCCTTTGGGTGCGCGCAGCCGTTGACTTCAAACGGAAACAGGCAATTGATGCCGCCTTCCATGAAAAAAGGAAGAATTGGCCTGACATCGCCGTCGCAGTCGATGTACCAGAGGTCGATGCCCGCATTGGCAAGTTTTTTGTTGATGCGCTTGTAACGGGGCATGACGACATCGCGGAAGAATGGAACCGAAACAATCGGTCCGTTTTTGAAGCATATGTCTTCCCAACCGGACGCATAGTCAAAATCGAAATGGGGCAGCAGCTGGTCAAGTGAATCTTCCACAAGGACACAGCAGGTTTCCACCATGTCTTCCACCATTTCGGGATAATCATAGCCAGCGTAGGCAAGGCCTTCAAAAGTGAGCATGTCCCTGACTTTTCCGATCATGGAGCCGCAGCCGATCCCCAACGGGTAATCCCGGTTCGCAGGATGTCGCTCCTTCAACTTTGCGATATCGATGATGCGGGCGGGATCATCTCTTCTGAAGCGCTCTTCCTTGCATTTCATCCAGTCTTCCGGGGTGACGATCGATGCCTTGATATAGTGGGGAATGGTGTCATGGCCATCTTTCGGGACTTCTGCCAGAAGCCCGTCCCCGTTCATGTATGTCCTTGTCGTTTCTGTTTCCGATATGGCGGTATTGGGAAAACTGGGATGCATCCATGTGTTGCCGCCAATTCCTTCAATTCGGTCAAAATTGAAAAACAGATTGGCGTCCCGTTCGTTTTTTATCCCATTTTTAGTAAAGATGTCCCAGCTGTCGTAATTCTCCTCCCAGTAACCGAATTCCATATTGAAGCACCGGTCTACCGGCTTGTAGTGCATCTGGTTGTTGAAACGCTCGCGGTCTGTCATTTCACTTTTCCATTTGGAACGGATTGGCGTAATTGTTGACATTGATGTTCCCCCTTATGTAGAAATTTGCTTCCAGCAGGAGAATAAGCCGAAAATCGACATTCCTGCATCCATATGGCCATGTTGTACATTGACATTCCTGCATCCATATGGCCATGTTGCACATCGGCTTTCCTGCATCCATATGGCCATGTTGTACAAGAGCAGCACGCATATGGGTATAATTACGGCTTCAACGTATTCATACCAATCATGGTACCATATTGTAACCCTCAGGCAACCCCCTGGCCTGAATATTCTCGATCCGGACGGAGCCTTCCTGGACAAAAAAGCCCCATGACCCGCTTTTCAGATCATATAGCCGGGCGCTCATGGCAATGCGGTTGTCGAGATATATCTCGCAGACTGAACCGCTGACAAGGACTTGGATATGATGAAAGCAATCCGCCGCCAGTTCAGCGGGTCTTTCCAGTTCTACCATATGCGGACAGTCGCCGCTTCTGGGCCATGAATCCAGCACCAGTCTCTGCCTGTCCGGTTCAAGCCGGATGTAGTAGGCTTTCTCCATGTCTTCGCCTGCTCTGAGCATGACGCCGCAATTCCGGGTTGTGGCGGAGAAAAGGATGTCGGCCGACAGGCTGCCGCAATCCGGCGTATCACCCGCCGCGGCACACGCGAAGGAATGATCGGCAACGCAGGACCATGCATTTCCCGCACTGGAAGACCATGCATTTTCATCACTGGAAGACAAGGCAATTCCGGCACGACAGGTCAAGGCGTTTTCATCACTGCGTGAACTGTCATTGTCAGCCGTATTCCAACGCCCGATTTGAACGCCCGGCACCACAGGCAGCTTGCGCGTGAAGGCCTGGTCGATGCACTGCGGAATGCTGACTGACAACCGGCCGTCAGCATCCTGAACAACTTCGTGAACAACCAGGCTTCCTCCCCAGTGCCAGGCCTGGTAGTCTTTTTCACCCTCCCTGGTCGGATTCCAGCCGAAAATGAACCGTCGGCTGCCGTCGCTCCAGGTCTTGGCGGCATAGAAGGCCCGGCCGTCAAAGCGGTCATCCGGCGGAGCCAGCCAAGGGCCGGACAGGGAGCGGCTCATGCGGTAACGGGTGACGCTGCTGTCGCTGAATTCCGAAAAAACCAGATACCACCAGTCACCCATACGGAACAGGTCTGGACACTCATGGGTGTAGTATAGTCCCGGGCTATAGAGAGGAGGGCGCACCGTCCATTTTTTCAAGTCCGTGGAAGCGCAGAGCGCCGTGCAGCCCCTGCGTCGCGAGGGCCCGGTCTTCAGCCTGGCGGCCAGCAGCATCCAGTATTCACCGGCTTCGGCATTCCAGAAAACAAAGGGGTCTCGCCAGTCATTCTTTTCATAGATATCCTGAGGCGAGAAGAAAGTGTCTTCCCGGATTTTCTCCCATTGAAGCAAATCCGGACTGGTCGCATGCATGACAGCCTGATCCGGCGGTTCGCCTTCACGGGGATGGGGATTGTGCCCGGTATAGAATATGTGATAAAGGCCATTTGCTTCAAGCACCGAACCCGTGAAAACGTACAAGTCCTGTTCCGTGGCGGAACCTCGGGCAAGCATTTCACCATGTTCGGTGAAGTGGACGAAATCATCCGTGCTGACCTGGTACCAGGGCGTTCCTTCCCCGTGTTCCGGCTGATTGCGCCAGTCATGCAGATAGAAAAGGCGGAAGCGGCCATCCGCGTAAAAAGGGATGAAGTCCGCAGCCCAGGCGTCGGAAGGTTTATAGAAGAAGTCTCCCATATATCCACCATCCTTTCGAATAGGATTATTTTATCATATTCTGCCTGGTGGTGACCGGCGACTTGCTGCAGTATAATGGAATGGCCGGTCGCGACATGGTACTGGCAAGCCCGCTCAGATTGGTAAAGTCGCCACAAAAATCTTGGCTA
>CAZFWQ010000197.1:0-1593 GCA_964522755.1 uncultured Oscillospiraceae bacterium
GGTTCGACCGTGGCAAGTTTTTCACCGTATACGTTGCCAGATGTGCCGTCAAGGGAAATCCAGTCTCCCTCGCCGTATGCTTTTCCGTTCCTGTCGGTGAACACCTTGGCATGCTCGTTGATGCGGATTTCCCCGCAGCCGGCGATGCAGCAGGTTCCCATTCCACGGGCAACAACTGCGGCGTGGGACGTCATGCCGCCGCGGCCGGTCAGAATGCCCTCCGCAACGTGCATGCCCTCGATGTCTTCAGGGGAGGTTTCCAAACGGACCAGGATAATCTGCTTGGTGCCGGCCTTGTAGGCGGCAACGGCATCTTCCGCTGTAAAGTAAACCTTGCCTGTCGCGGCACCGGGAGAAGCGGGCAGGCCCTTGGCGACCGGTTTCGCCGCCTTGAGGCCGGCGATGTCGAAATTCGGGTGCAGCAGGGCGTCCAGCTGCTTCGGATCCACCTTCATGATGGCTTCGCGCTTGGTCAGCACCCCTTCATCCACAAGTTCAACGGCCATCTTCAGCGCGGCCTGGGCCGTGCGCTTGCCGTTGCGGGTCTGCAGCATGAACAGCTTGCCTTTTTCAATGGTGAACTCCATGTCCTGCATGTCGCGGTAGTGGGATTCAAGCTTGTCGGCGATGGCCACGAATTCATTGTAGGCGGTTTCGTTGGTATCCCGGAGCTGATCTATGGACTGCGGGGTCCGGATGCCGGCCACGACGTCTTCGCCCTGGGCATTCATGAGGAACTCGCCGTACAGCTTCTTCTCGCCTGTGGAAGGATTGCGGGTGAAGGCCACGCCCGTTCCGGAATCGTCGCCCATGTTGCCGTAAACCATTTCCTGCACGTTGACAGCCGTGCCCCAGCTGCCGGGAATGTCATTGAGGCGGCGGTAGGTATTGGCGCGCGGATTGTCCCACGAACGAAAAACCGCCTTGATGGACTCCAGCAGCTGCACCTTGGGTTCCTGCGGGAATTCGTCCCCTTTTTCCTCGCGGTATTTGGCCAGGTACTGGCGAACCAGTTCGCGCAGATCGGCTGCATCAAGATCCGTATCGTGGGCGACGCCTTTTTTATGCTTCATTGCTTCAAGCAGATGCTCATACTTGTTTTTTTCAATGTCCATGACAACGTCGCTGAACATGGAAATGAACCGGCGGTAGCTGTCAAAGGCAAAACGCGGGTTTCCGGTCAGTTTGGCAAGGCCTTCGACCACCACGTCATTGAGTCCGAGATTCAGTATGGTGTCCATCATGCCCGGCATGGAAGCGCGAGCGCCGGAACGGACGGAGACAAGAAGGGGATTTTCCGGGTTTCCGAATTGCTTGCCTACGATGCCTTCCATTTTTTCCAAATATTCGAGGATCTCGTCCTCGATATTTTTCGAGATCGTCTTGCCATCTTCGTAATAACGGGTGCATGCCTCCGTTGTGACGGTGAATCCGCGTGGCACGGGCAGGCCGAGACCGGTCATTTCGGCCAGGTTCGCCCCTTTTCCGCCCAGCAGGTTTTTCATCGCGGCATTGCCTTCGCTGAACAAATAAACGTACTTAATCATTTGGTTCCTCCTTTAGTCTTGGCTCAGGTCCTTTTCAGGTTACCCG
>CAZFWQ010000197.1:1603-5045 GCA_964522755.1 uncultured Oscillospiraceae bacterium
CATCCTTTGGTATCCAGATCCACATGTATTCGTTGACGGTATCTCCCACTTCACCAACAATATACGTGTCATTTCCCTGATAGCCGGTCATTTGGTCGGAACCTTCCTTGCCGTCCAATATGTTATTACTCAGGTTGCCCGAAATGATATTCCAGACCAATCCGTCGCTTCTGCATTGGAAACCGCACACAGCTTATCATATATGAGCATGTCATGCCATCCCGGATTCAGCGGACCCGGCTTCAGAAATCAAATTTATCCTTGAAAAATGAACCGAGTTCATCGATCGGGATCCGCACCTGCTTCATGGAATCACGCTCGCGCACGGTGACCGCCTTGTCTTCCAGAGAGGTGAAATCGAAGGTGACGCAGTACGGCGTCCCGATTTCATCCTGGCGGCGGTACCGCTTGCCGATGGAGCCGGCCTCGTCATACTCGCAGACATAATCCCTGAGAAGCGACCTGTAAACGGTGTCGGCTTCTTCCGCAAGCTTCTTTGATAGCGGAAGGATGGCCACCTTGACGGGAGCCAGCGCAGGGTGAAGGCGCATTACGATACGGACGTCCCCCTGTGCCACTTCTTCCTCGTCATAGGCGTTGACCAGGAAGGCCAATGCCATGCGGTCGGCACCCAGGGAAGGCTCGATGACATACGGGATGTATTTTTCGTTCTTTGCCGGGTCGAAATAGGACAAATCCTCTTTCGCGTGCTCCATGTGCTGCCTGAGATCAAAATCAGTCCTGTCCGCGATGCCCCACAACTCGCCCCAGCCAAAAGGAAACAGGAATTCGATGTCCGTCGTGGCATTGCTGTAATGTGACAGTTCTTCGGCGCCGTGGTCGCGGAATTTCAGGTTTTGCTCCTTCATGCCGAGGGAGTAAAGCCATTTGCGGCAGAATTCCTTCCAGTAGGAAAACCATTCAAGGTCTGTCCCAGGTTCGCAGAAGAATTCCAGCTCCATCTGCTCGAACTCGCGCGTGCGGAATGTGAAATTCCCGGGAGTGATCTCATTGCGGAAAGACTTCCCAATCTGTCCGATGCCAAAGGGTATCTTCCTGCGCGTTGTCCGCTGCACATTCTTGAAGTTGACGAAAATACCCTGGGCTGTTTCAGGCCGAAGGTAAATCTCGTTTCTGGAATCTTCGGTCACGCCCTGGAATGTCTTGAACATGAGGTTGAACTTGCGGATGTCAGTGAATTCCACCCCACCGCAGTTCGGGCAAGGCACCTTGTGATCGCGGAGGTATTCCGACAGCGCTTCGTTCTTCATTCCGTCGATCTGCATTTCAATGCCGTTTTCACGATTCCAGTCCTCGATCATCTTGTCGGCGCGATGACGGGTCTTGCATGTCCTGCAGTCGATGAGGGGATCTGAAAACCCGCCCACGTGCCCTGAAGCCACCCAAACCTGGGGGTTCATCAGGATGGCACAGTCGACGCCCACGTTGTAAGGGTTTTCCTGAATGAACTTCCGCCACCAGGCCTTTTTGACGTTGTTCTTGAACTCGACGCCCAACGGCCCGTAATCCCACGTGTTGGCCAGGCCGTCATAAATCTCCGAGCCTTGATAAATGTAGCCGCGCGTCTTGCACAGGCTTACGATCTTATCCATCGTCACTTCAAAAGACATGTATGTTCCCCCCACTGCCGCTGCAAATGTACGTCCTGCGCCTGATATGGTTTCCGGTGACTGGTTCGGAGGAAAAGGCGCCATGCCTACTGGTCGTCGTCCTCATCCGCATCCTGGGCGTCTTCTTCCGTTTCGTGCTCTTCATCGAGCATCTCTTCTTCCACCCATTCCCCTTCGTCCTCCTCGCCAAGACGCTTGGATTCCCAGGCGGGACGGGGCGTGGTGACGGATTCGGTGATGAAAACCGTTTCTTCCTCGCCTCCGGGCTTGCCAAGCCGGTGATAGCCGACTTTTCCCTCGGATATTTCGTTGATTGCAATGGTGACGTCCTTCGACGAATTCACGGACGTCAGTTTCTGCGCCCCCTCGGTCAGCATCCTGGCGCGTTTCGATGCCAGCATGACCAGGGTGTAGCGGCTGTCGACCTTCTTGAGCAGCGAGGCCATTGACGGATAAATCATAATGTACGACACTCCTTACTGGTTCCGAAACCGATTCACGATTCCGGGATTTCTGGTGATGCGCATTTGTTCGGCGTCGATTATCCTCACCAGCGCATCGGTGGCGGGACCAATATCTTCATTGATGACGAAATAATCGTATTGCGGCAGAAAAGAGAATTCCTCGGCCGACCGCTGCATTCTAAGATGAATCGCCTCCGGCGTTTCGGTGCCGCGACCCTTGAGCCTTTCCTCGAGTTCCCTCATGTCGGGGGGAAGCACGAAAACAAGGACGCTGTCCGGAAACAGTCTTCTGATGCGGAGCGCGCCCTCCACCTCGATTTCAAGGATGACGACCTTGCCTTCCGCGATGCGGGCTTTCACATAACCCGTAGGGGTTCCGTAGTAGTTTCCGCAATACTCGACCCATTCAAGCAACTCGTCCGTTCGTATCATGGACTCGAATTCCTGCCGGTCCTTGAACCAATACTGCACGCCATTGGTTTCACCGGGCCTTGGCATCCGCGTCGTCGCCGAAACGGAGAGGACGACCTGTTCCCTGCTCTCCATCAACTCCCTGACCAGCGTCCCTTTTCCGACGCCGGCCGGGCCGGATACCACCATCAGCATACCCGGCTTCATTCCTGCCCCTCCATGGATTCGTCCTCGGAATCCGGTTCCGTGCTTCCCGGCTGGCCTCCCAGGCGATGGGCGACGGTTTCCGGCTGCACGGCCGAGAGGATGATGTGATCGCTGTCCGTGATGATTACGGCGCGCGTGCGTCTTCCGTAAGTTGCGTCAATGAGCATGCTCCTGTCGCGCGCCTCGGAAATGATGCGCTTCACGGGGGCGGATTCCGGACTGATGATGGCCACGATGCGCCCCGCCGAGACGATGTTGCCGAAACCGATGTTGATGAGCTTCATGCCTGCCCCCGTCATTCGATATTCTGAATCTGTTCGCGCATTTTCTCGATTTCACTTTTGAGATCCACAACCGTGCGCGTAATGTCAAGGTTGCTCGACTTCGAGCCGATCGTGTTCACTTCCCGGTTCATTTCCTGAATGAGGAAATCGAGCTTCTTGCCGATGGGACTTCCGGCCTGCAGCATCTCCCTCATCTGCCCGACATGGCTGTGCTGCTTGGGGGATTGACCGCTACCGGCAAGCCGGTTTCATTGCTTCACGAAGTGGAACAGCCGTCTTTGGATGACGTGAGGACCGTTGCCGCCGCTTTCCCCACTGTCCAGCTCTTTACCGTTGCCATAACCTCGGCTCCGGGCAGGGACGTGGGCAACTACCTTCGCAGCCTTGGCCACAAGGGCGCTGCCTTTCTGGCGCCTACGACCGAACATGCCGGCTTTTACGGACT
>CAZFWQ010000197.1:5055-7232 GCA_964522755.1 uncultured Oscillospiraceae bacterium
TGCCCGACATGGCTGCGCAGGCGGACGATCTCCTCGTCGATGCTGCTCTTGTCCGCAAATAGCGCCACTTCCGTCGCGAGCCTTGCCGGATCGAGCTTTTGCGTGTCGACCAGTTCTGCGATGCGCTTGTCAAGGCGTTCCTTGAAATCACTGGCCACGGCGGGAGCCCGAAGGGCAATGGCGCCAATGCAGGACACGATGCCGTCCAGATTTTCCGTGAGGCTCTCGCCCAGGCGTTCGCCTTCGCGGGCCCGCATGTCCGTGAGGATGGACACGCTTCCGATGATCGTCTCCTCCAGCAGGTCGCCCAACAGGTCCCCTTCTTCTTTCCTTTCAACCTTCAGAATATCCGGAAACCGTGCAAGGGAAGACGAGGTGATGTCGTCCTGGATGCCGAAAAGCGCGGAAAGACGCCGGAGCGCCGACAGGTAGGAACCTGCGAGAACCTCGTCCAGCACCACTTCATGTGATTGCGCCGTAAGAGTGTCCAAGGTGACGGACACGTCGATTTTTCCACGGGTTATCCGGCTTGATATTGCCGTGCGCACGCGATCTTCAAAGCAATTGAGCTGTTTCGGCATCCGCAGGTATATGTCGCAGTAACGATGATTGACCGTGCGGATTTCCACCGTCACAGTCACCCCTTCCCTGGTCTGTTCGTCATGACCGAATCCGGTCATACTCCTGAGCATTGCTTCACTCCCTGCTTCCGTCGTGATGCCGGTCCCCTGTGTCGCCGGCTTTTTCATGCATTGTCCGTCGTGATGCCAGTCCCTTCGCAAGTGACAGCTTCATGCATCATCCGCTTGCTGGCCGGCAGTTTCGGGCACCGCCGGCGGTGCCGTTTCATGCATGATGATGGCAAGCGCCGCCAGAGACGCCGTTTCAGTACGCAAAATCCGGTTGCCCAGTGTGACGGATTCAAATCCGCACATTGCCAGGTATTCGGCCTCGGCGGGACTGATTCCGCCTTCCGGCCCAACCAGGATGGACAACCGGTGATACCGATTCATAGTATACCATTTCAAAAGGGCTTTCAAATCTTTTTTTCTTTCATGCTCATGTAGAAAAATCCCCAGATCGCCTGCATGTGCCTTCAGCGCCATCACAAGGGACAAGGGAGCCGTCACTTCGGGCACCATTGTCCGCCCGCACTGCTTGACCGCCTCGCGGGCAATCCGGTTCCATCGTTCCACTTTATCTGCCATGTCGCCTGGATCCCGGTTCACCACATGCTCGGTCCTAACAGGGACGATGCGGGCAACTCCCAGCTCCACCGCCTTCTGCACGATGAAATCCATTTTTTCGGATTTCGGAATGCCCTGCAGAAGGGTGATCTCGATTTTTGGCTCCACATCGGGCACCGTGGTGGAAATCCGGCGGGCTAGGGCGACTTGTCTGTCCGCGGAAAGGAGTTCAGCCACGTACTCGGCACCGCTGCCGTCGATGACGGCTATTGTGTCGCCGATGCGGATGCGGAGCACCTGGCCCAGGTGTTTCAGTTCATCGCCGAAGATGCGGATCTCATCGCCGGTCCTCCATCCTGGCTCTATCAGGAACCGATGCATCGGAACACCACCGCATCCCATTCGCCTTGCCCGCAGTGCTCCACGGGAACGAATCCGTTTTGTTCGCAGGCGGTCATCACTTCCTGCAGCCTGGAATGGATGATGCCGGATGCCACCAGGAGCCCGCCCAGCCCGAGATAAGCGGGAAAATCCGGGGCAAGGGCAATGATGACGTCCGCAATGATATTGATAAGCAGCACGTCATGCGCAGACTTGCCGACGTCCGCCAGCGTGCCTGCGCTTACATGAACAATGTCATCGACCTTGTTCCGCACAATGTTTTCCCTGGCTGTCCTGACTGCCGCATCGTCAATGTCGATGGCGGTCACTTCCAGGGCTCCGCATTTGGCGGCGACGATGCCCAGGATGGCTGTCCCGCATCCGATGTCCATGACCCTGTCGCCCGGTTTCACCAGTTTTGCGGCAAATCCGGCGCACATCCTGGTCGTCTCATGCATGCCCGTTCCGAACGCCATGCCGGGATCCATCTCGATGACGATTTCGCCGGCTTTGGCCGTGTAGTCCTCCCAACTCGGCTTCACGACAAAACCGGGAGCCAGCACGAACGGCTTGAAGTTCCGCGTAACGGCGAACGATGGCAGTCTGACG
>CAZFWQ010000198.1:0-7221 GCA_964522755.1 uncultured Oscillospiraceae bacterium
CAGGTGTGAACGGCGCAGACAACCTGATCATGGGACATCTGCCAAAAGCTCCGCATAAGCGGCCTCCGCCATCCGATAAACCGTCCTGAACGGCAGTCCGGTCTTTTTCGCGACTTCACTCACGCTCTCATATTCCGGTGCGGCCTTGCTGATGTCATTCCAATTGCATTCCTTGACCAGGACGGGACAGCCCGCGACGGCAATCGTCACATGCCTGCGGTTCATGACGGACCTCGCGGCGGAGACCCTGCGTATGCCGATGGTACTGCTCTCCCTGAATATCAGGGATTCCAGTCCTGAAACCGCTTCGCGGGTTGACAGCACCGTGAGCAGCATCCCAGGCCTGTTTTTCTTCATGAAGACCGGGGTATAGAAGGCGTCACGCGCGCCGGCTTCCAGCAGCTTCCCGATCAGGTATCCTGCCGCTTCTCCAGTCATGTCATCCATGTTAGACTCGAGAATCACAATTTCATCTGCCTGGTCAGGAGAGCTGAAGCCCGGTCCGCCTGCCTCTTCCCTAATCGCGGTACCGGACATATTGATCGCTGTTGCAGCGGGCGTGTTCATCGCTGCTGCAGCGGGCGTGATCATCTGTGTTTCGCCGGATGCATCCAACATCGATTCGCCTATCATCATGCGGAGGATATTCGGGGAATCGAAATCCTTCATTCCCACGCCATACCCGATTGATGTCACGACCATGGGCGGCATCAATCCGTAAGAACCGGCAAATTCAGCCAGAATGGCGGCACCTGTGGGTGTGGTCCTTTCGCCCGGACTTCCCTTTGCGTATATGGGAACACGTGCGGTTGAGAGTATGGCAGCCGTTGCAGGAGCGGGAACCGGCAGAAGGCCATGACTGCAGCGTACAAATCCGCTGCCCGTGTTGACCGGGGATGCAGTGACGCGTTCCGGCTTCAGCCAGTTGAAGCAGATGGCTGCTCCAACGATATCGACAATTGAATCAACCGCGCCGACTTCATGAAAACCCACTTCGTCCGCCGGTTTGCCGTGAATTTTGCCTTCTGCGTCAGCGATTCTCTGGAAAATATTGGTGGCAATATTCTTTTCACTCTCCAGCAGGGCACTTTCCGATATCAGTTTCCGGATGTCACGCCAGTTCCCATGAACATGCGCTTCTTCCGAATGATAACCTTCATGGCCGGCATGTCCGTGTCCGGCATGGGCATGTTCGCCATGTTCATGTTCGTCATTGGCATGTTCATGTCCGGCATGCCCGTGTCCATCATGATCATGACCATCATGTTCATGTCCGGCATGTCCGTGTCCGGCATGCTCATGCCCGTCATGGGCGTGTCCGGCATGTCCGTGTTCGTCATGGGCATGATGATTGTGTTCATGACGGTCGCCGTCGTGATCAGCCTCCGTCTTAAGCAGCACATTCACGTGCTTGCCGGAAATGCCGCCTTTTTGTCCGGGTTCCACCGTCATTACATATCCGCCCAGGCCAAACCGGTTCAATCCCTCCCGCAGGACGGATTCGGGCACTCCCGCATCCAGAAAGGCCGCCAGGGTCATGTCCCCGCTGATGCCGGACGGCAGGTCGATGTGCAGGACTTTCATGCTTTTTCCCCTTCGCATAGTTTCATGATGCGGTTGGCCAGGCAAGCCGCGCCAAATCCGTTGTCGATGTTCATGACGCCAATCCCGGACGCGCAGCTGTTGAGCATGCCGAGCAGGGCTGAAACCCCTCCGAAACTGGCTCCGTACCCCACGCTCGTGGGCACGGCGATGACAGGCTGGCTGACAAGGCCTCCGACAACGGAAGGCAATGCGCCTTCCATGCCGGCAATGACGATGATCACCGATGCGTCCCTCATTGCTTCCACTTGGGACAGCAGCCGGTGGATGCCGGCCACACCGACGTCGTACAGCCTTTTGACGGTGTTCCCAAGTGCTTCGGCGGTAACAGCCGCTTCCTCCGCCACCGGAATGTCCGCCGTGCCGGCCGAGATGATCAGCACATGGCCCCTGGTGGTTCCGTAAGGCTGCCGCTTCACGACAACCGTGCGCGCAGATTCGTGATAGACCGCATCGGCTGTCACGGCACGGATCGCCTCGAATGCCGCCTTGTCTGCGCGGGATGCAAGGATGTTGCCCGCGCTCTTGTCCAGCATGTCCCTGATGATGCCCTGGATATGCTCCATGGATTTCCCCGGGCAATAGATGACCTCCGGGAAACCATTGCGGAGCGCTCGCCCGTAATCGATCTTTGCGTAGCCTATGTCGCTTGAGGCGAGCCACTGAAGCCGTCCGAACGCATCGTCCGGCGACAGCCCCCCGGCTGATACCGCGTCAAGCAGTTGCCTTATTTCCATCACATCCATGTCTTTCCCTTTCCTGCAGATCCTGCTTCAATCATCTTTCAGACGAACAGTCATGGCAATACGGCTCGATTCATGCTGCCTTTAACATATCCTTCCAAATCAAGGCATACGTGCCGAAATCCCAAATCCCGCATGGCTGTCGTCAAGGCAGTCCGCATGGGTTCTTCAACGGCTTCCTTCATTTGCGGAACCGGCAATTCGATGCGGGCCAGCGCATCGTGGACGCGCACGCGCCCCCCGGAGAAGCCAAGATCCGACAGCGCATATTCCGCCCGTTCAATCAGGCCCAGGAGTTCCGGTGTCAGCGGCGTGCCAAAAGGAACCCGTGTTGCCAGGCAGGCTCCGGCCGGCTTGTCCCAGGCTGCCACCCCGTTTCGCCTGGCCAGCGCCCGGATTTCAGCTTTTGCCAGGCCGCAGTCCAGCATGGGGCTCCGTATGCCGAGTTCGGCCAGTGCCCGCATGCCCGGGCGGTAATCCCCCAGGTCATCCGCATTGGAGCCTTCCACAACCTCTGGGATGCCATTTTCATGTGCCGCCTGCAGAATGCGGGAGAATATGTTCTTCTTGCAGTAATAACATCGTTCCGGAACATTGCCGGCAAATTCCGGAATGGTGAATTCATCCGCCTGCAGGGTCACAAGCCGGATGCCGCGCTCGGCGCAGAACGCCCTCGCCTCTTCCGCGTCACGGGCGGGAACCATCGAACCGAGAACCGTGACGGCCATCACACCGTCAGGAATGGCCCGATGTGCCGCATCCAGCAGGAAACTGCTGTCGACGCCGGCTGAAAAGGCCACGCAGACACTCTTCCATTGCTTCAGCAGACTAATCAGCCGCTGATATTTCTCTTCCATTAGTGCATTTTCCGTCATGCTGCTCCCTTTCGAATGGGGTGAATCAGGCGAAATCCATCATCTAGCTCTACAATAATCAAGGTGAATCAGGCGAAATCAATCATACCGCTCTTTTTCAAACAAGGTGAATCAGGCGAGTACGTCCGGTACCGGAGGCACTGCCTTCGAACCTTCCATGATTTCAAGGTAGAGGGCCTCGTATTCACGGGCCGCGTGGTCCCAGCTGAAGTCCTGCCGCATGCAGGCCCCGACCAGCGTGTCCCATGCCGGCTTGTTGGCGAACACAGCCAAGCCGCGCAGCAGCGCATCCTTCATTTCATGCGCGTTGTAGTTGGCGAAGGTGAAACCCGTCCCTTCTCCCGTAACCGGATTGTAGGGAATGACCGTATCCTTGAGGCCGCCGGTTTCACGGACCACGGGAACCGTGCCATACCGCATGCTGAACAGTTGGCTCAGCCCACAAGGCTCGAACAGTGATGGCATGAGGAAGAAATCACACGAGGCATAGATGCGCTGCGCGAGAAGCGCGTCATACCGCATATGGGCGGAAACCTTTGCCGGGTGCGCATGGTGCGCCGCACGGAACAAATCCTCGTACTTCCTGTCCCCGGTTCCAAGGATGATGATCTGCACATCGTACGCGAGAATCTCATCCAGCACGCGTGCCACCAGGTCGAAACCCTTCTGATCCACCAACCGGGAGATGATGCCGATCAGCGGGATGCCGTCCTTGGCCGGAAGGTGCATCTGTTTCTGCAGCGCGGCCTTGTTCAGGTGCTTGCCTGCGGGGGCGGCGGCGGAAAAGGGAGTGAACAGCCGCGCATCGTTCTCCGGATCATTCTGCTGATAATCAATGCCGTTGACGATGCCGCGAAGATCCGCAGCCCTGCGGTTGATGGTTCCCGACAGGTTCTCACCGAAAACCTCTCCGCGAATCTCTTCCGCGTACGTTTTGCTGACCGTGGTGATGCGCGTGGAGAAATTCAGGCCCGCCTTCATGAAACTTACTGCCCCGTTGAATTCAATGCCGTTCGGATTGAAGTAGGTCCAGGAAAGCCCTAGGACGGAATCCATCATGTCCCTCGAAAAGACGCCCTGGTAGCGGAGGTTGTGAATGGTGAACACCGTGTGGATGTTCCGGTAGAATCCATCATCCCGGAACCCGCGGTAGTGGGCGTCGAGGAAAAGCGGCGTCAGGCCGGTCTGCCAGTCGTTCAAATGGATGATGTCGGGTTGAAAATCGATTTTCGGCAATACATCCAGGATGGCGCGGCAGAAAAAAGTGAAGCGTTCCCCATCGTCTTCCTGGCCATAGAACCAGTCGCGATGGAAATAATACTCATTGTCCAGGAAATAACAGGTGACCCCGTTTTCCACAAGCCGAAAAATGCCGCAGTACTGCCTGCGCCAGGTGAGATCTACTTCCACGCTGCCGAGGAATTCCATCCTGTCCGTATATTTTGCCGCAATCTGGCCGTACTTCGGCATGACGACCCGGATGTCGATACCCATCCTTCCCAGCGCGACCGGCAGCGAACCGGCCACATCGGCCAGCCCGCCCGTTTTTACAAACGGATCGACTTCGGGTGAGGCAAACCATATTTTCATCCTATCCATGTGCAACTCCCGCCAGGCGCAATGCCTGAGTCCGGTACAAACCGTCTTTTCCCATTATCCCATAAAAACCGTCATCAAAACAGCATGTGTTCTGCCGGTGTGTCTGCACCTCATGACGAATCAGGCCGTTTGTGTTACAATTGTACAGCCACTTACCGTTCGCGCCCTGATGAAGGGCGGATAGGAGCACATGAAATGTCCAAGGCATATTTGATCAGAAACAAGGAATTCCGCGTCGATTCCGGCCA
Organism: uncultured Oscillospiraceae bacterium; assembly: GCA_964522755.1. GTDB lineage: Bacteria > Bacillota > Clostridia > DSM-8532 > DSM-8532 > JAEWSN01. The sequence continues at coordinate 5,068 of CAZFWQ010000198.1, forward strand.
CCCATGGCTTTTCCGGAGCGATATCGAGCGATTGACAGGCAACCCCAATCCCGGAGATACCGTGGATGTGCATGCGCAGGATGGCCGGTACCTTGGGCGCGGTTTCTATAATCCCCTCTCGCAGATTACCATCCGCATGCTGACAAGATGGGATGAAATCATCTCCAGGAGCTTTTTTGAAAGGCGCATCCGGCAGGCCTGGAATTATCGGCAGATGATTGCGGACACGGACAGCTGCCGGGTCATTTTCGCCGAGTCCGATTTCCTGCCGGGCCTGATTGTAGACAAGTTCGGCGATATCCTCGTCATCCAGACTCTTTCCTACGGCATGGACAAGATGAAAAACATGATCGTGTCCCTTCTGCAGGAAATCATCCGTCCTCGTGGCATCTATGAACGAAACGACGTCCCGGTCCGCGATCTGGAAGGCCTTCCACAGCAGGTCGGATTCCTGTCCGAACCATTCGATACCCTTGTGGAAATGAAGGAAAACGGCATCCGCTTCCTTGTAGATGTGGCGGAAGGCCAGAAAACCGGTTATTTCCTTGATCAGAAAGAGAATCGGGCCGCCTTGAAACCACTCGTCGCAGGGCAAAAGGTGCTGGACTGCTTCACGCATACGGGTTCGTTCGCCCTGCACGCCGCCCATTACGGGGCAGCATCGGTAACAGGCGTGGACATTTCGGACCACGCTGTCGCGTGCGCCAAAAGGAATGCCTCCCTGAACGGGTTTTCAGACCGCGCGACGTTTGTGGAAGCCAATGCCTTCGACTGGCTTCGTGCCGCTTCGGACCGCAAGGACATGCAGGATGTGGTCATCCTCGACCCGCCGGCCTTCACCAAGACCAGGGCCGCCGTGGAAGGCGCTGTCCGCGGCTACAAGGAAATCAACCTGCGCGCGTTGAAAATAATCAATTCAGGCGGATTCCTGGTCAGCTGCTCCTGTTCGCACCATGTCTCGCAGGAGCTGTTCCTGAAAACCATCCATGATGCCGCCATCGATTCGCACCGCCAGGTACGCCTTGTCGAATACCGCTCGCAGTCCAAGGATCATCCGATCCTTCTCGCCTCGGCGGAAACACAGTACATCAAGTGCGCCATCCTGCAGGTGTTCTGAAGAAATACCAGGAGCAACATTTCACATGGGTTCTGAAGAAGCGCCAAGTGCGCCATCCTGCAGGTGTTCTGAAGAAACGCCTTGAATTGATTCCTTTCATTGATTCCTTGAATTGATTCCTTGAATAGGGACACGAATCGTCTCCATGGAGATGCGCGGGAACATCATGTTTCCCGCGCATCCGCATCCGGTGCAGTCAGCAGGCCCAGTTCCCGTGCAAGTTTCAGATAGGCGGGGTCAGGCGTCATCCCAATGGCCGTTTTAGCCAGGACGTCTGCCAGCTCATTATTGCGGTTTCCCGCATGTGCGTCCACCTTGCGGAATCTGACGGTCATGCCCGGGTTGTCGCTGAAAAACGCCTGCATCCAATCGTAATAGACAATTGAAAAAGGATTGGTGCGTTTCCATGTTCCCTCTGCGTGCATGGAAACCCCCTTGTAGTCATGGAGTATGACGACCCGCGCATATCCCTGTTTTCGCGCATAAACCAGCGCCTGCATTGCTCCGAGCAATTCTCCGGCAATCTGCCTCATGGAGGTCGCTTCCGCATTTTTCCCGGTCCCGCCCGCGGAATGGACAATCGTCCCATTGCATAGACAGACCAGTCCGAAGCTGTAGTTCGGGATGCTGTCGTTGAAACTGCCATCGACATAACAGCAGAGCGTGCCGGGAGGGCAACCGGACATATCATCCGGTTCAGCCTTCCCTTTTTTCATGATGCCGGATTCTATGACTTTTACAGGTTTCCTTCCTTTGCCGTGTGAAGGTTCAGACACTGTTTTCGGGGTTTCCTGTCTGTCCGTGTCAACCGTCGGGGTTCCCTGTCCGACAGTGTCAACCGTCGGGGTTCCCTGTCCGACAGTGTCAACCATCGGGGTTCCCTGTATGCCCATGTCAACCGTCGGGGTTCCCTGTCTGCCCGCAAGCCAGTCCTCCGCCTGGATCCTTGTGGCGAATCCAGCATAAGCCGCGCCAGGGGCGCCATGCACAAGCGGATATGCCTCAGCCCAGGAATCCAGTATCACATCATGGATATC
>CAZFWQ010000199.1:0-7211 GCA_964522755.1 uncultured Oscillospiraceae bacterium
TTCCCGATGGCAAACACTAACATTCAAACTGGACATAAGGTTGGGGGCAGGTCAGTGCAGGTGCAATGATTGGGCTTCTAATTGGCAATGCAATTGGAGGCGCTGCCCGAATTGTATTAGTAGTAGCCTATGCAGTATTGGCAATTATTGAACTTATGCCGTCTTTGTCAAGTACATTAGCGAATGTTATGATTGCTCTCTTTGTCAAAGATGTGAATGCTGGCAATAATGATGTCTTCAATCAGAGATTGCCAAAAGGATTATCCCTTTTCTATTCAGCAACTCGTTTACTAGCTGATGCTGCAATCGTATTTTTCGGACTGGTATTAATGGATAGCTTCTTTGATTTTATTACCATTGAATTTGACTGGTTGGTCTTTGCTGCCATAGCAGTTGTACTACTTATTGTATTTGGGCGTATCTATGGTTCTTCTGTAGTGCGCGAAGGCAAAAGAATCGAGAGAGAAGTTAATGAAAGGAAAGAAGAAAGGGAGGCTTAACGGTATTGCTTTTTTATTTAAGTTCAATTTCTCCAAACTCGATTTATGACCAATCAGCGCTGTGAGAAAATCGAAGGAGGTGAAGCGTCGTAATGTCAGATAGGAATAATTCCAAGGCGATTGTCATCGTGTCAATATTAATACTGTTGATTTGCATCGCGATAATTGCCGTTGTAGTATTCGTAAAATCATTTGCACCTGAGTATAATGATAAATACGATTATTCTCCTTCCGATCGATATACTCAGTATATAGTGACACATTTGGAGCAAGGAGAAGAAATAAGACTAGCAGATGTGTTCGAATTTGAGTTTTCGGAGGCATATGTCATTGAAGACAGTTACGTTACCGGACAGTCTATTAAGCAAAGTCGACATCTGAATTTGGACCTAGACTCGATTGGAAGTGTTGGGACTGATGGGATAAGAAGAATTGCCTTCTTCAATAATGAAGGAAGGCTTATATTCGAGTATCGCTATTCAGCAGGCGATCTATTTCCAGTACGGGAAGGATTCATGGTATATCCGAGCACTGTGTTATCTAGACGAAATAACCCTACACAATACGATTCGATTCGATTCGATTTCGTAGGTATTAGAGAAATTCCCTAGCGAGGCTGAGCGAGTGAGAATATTCCTAAGATTCATTTGCGTGAAGCCAGTGTTCTTGATGGAGCCTGAAATATGAAACTTCATTTTCGGAAATTATTGATATACTTCATTATAATTTCACTTGCTTTGGGTGTGGTATTGCTTGCATATCTTGGGTGGGAATCGCTCAATATTGATTGGTACAGTGATAACAAGGCTGAGGTATTCACGCGCAAAATGACATTGGAATTCGAGCAATCGCTTAATCCCCAATTGAGTGAGATCTTTGATTTCAGTTTCACATATGCGTATTCAATTGAGGACAGCTATATCGACGGACCCTTCATCAATAAAGAGCATGGAACCGATATGGATCTTGATGCGGTCAAGAGCGTTGAAATTGACGGAATCAGGCGAATTGTTTTTTTTGATTCTCAAGGACGCATGATATATGAGTATCGCTACAAGCTGTGGGTGTTTGTCCCAATGAATGAGGGCCTCATTCTTTTCCCAGACACTGTCCTAAGTGCACAGCCTATTCCCAATGAAGAAAACGCGTTCAGTATTCATTTTACTGGTCATACTGCCACAGTTGAAGAGTATTTTGGTATATCGTAGATAAGTCTTCATAGGCTTGGACCCTATCGATTTATGTTATGATTGTATCGTATGAATTCGCTGCGTATCAAATTGGCTGGCAATACGACTTAATCGATTTGTAGCGATGACCTTATGCAAAGAGCAGCTGAAAGAGGATATATGCATTGAAATGAATAATCAAGAAATCCAAAAACTTAAGAGGATATTCAGCAAATTATCATTGATACTTGCGGTTTTACTAGCTACGTGTATGGTGCTATTTATATCTATATATATGATTTATGAGATATTTGGAACTCGGATATTCGTTAAGATGAATGCTGTATGGCTAATTAGTTACTCCCAGACAAGCGCATACATTTGCGGAATTATAACAGCAATTTCAATTGCATTATACTATTTATTAAACAGGGAATGAATTGGAACGAATATTATGACTAAAAGAGAACATATGTACGGGAATGGACAACAATGGACCACTCGAATCCCGGAAAGTGGCTCCCCGTGGGCTTTCTACGCTGCTCGCCAGCCATGGTAAGGATAAGGTCATCGGTTCGCTTCCGATGTTGATAGCAATACCGGTTCAGAACGCGAGTATAATGGACTTGTCGCACGATTGCAGGATATCGCTTGGAGGCATACCGTGAAACATCGTCACTTGTTCCGCTGGATTGCCCTTGGCCTTGTCGCCGCTGTGCTCGGTGGTGTACTCTACTGCAACCTCGCGACGTGGTTCTATATCCCACCTTCTTTCGCAGTACGCGCTTGGGTAATTCAGGTGATCACACCTACCGGGAGTGCACTTGAACACGAACAGGAATTCATCCGCCGAAACGGTTGGCAGAGTATAAAAGTCGAGATGAAAACACTCCATCTCGACACAGAGCAACCGTACGGCTCTGGTTTTGTACGTTGGTGGCGGCGGGTCAACTACGACCTTTTAATCTTGAACGGATACCGAGCAGTTCACGTCGATATACCGAACGGCGGCGGTGTGCTTGGGTCAATTGGCATCTACCACAATCCGTTCACAGGCGTCGAAATCTATCGCGATATACGGCTCTAGGTGACTATTTTCATACCTCCACCTACCCGCCCAGCATGACCTTCCCGACCGCCTCGGCCGCTTCGTCCATCTCCTGCGGCATTAGTTGAGAGGAACAAGAAATGAGCAATCCATGGATTGATGTTATCTACGATGTCAGAAAGGATTCTGGTGGACGTGATCCCGACAGCGGCAGCCAGACCCTTCGGCAGTACCACAAGCTTCTCTGGAGCAAGGAACTGCCGAACGGCAGGAGGTTCGACCTGGTCGACACCCGAGCGCGAGCGTACCTCTACCACGAATCGGATCTCGGCCAGTTCTACCTATCCAGCGACTCGATCATCCATACCTACTTCACGTGGAAGATCATGAATGACATCACGCGTCTGCTATCTCCGGAAGAGAAGGAGGACTTCCTGAAGCTGGCCTGCACGATTGGCGGTTTCCTCATCTTCCCCCAGAACCAGCTAAACAGCATGCACACGATCAATCAAGCCAGGGGAGTGAGTCGAGCCATATGCGACCGCATCGACCTTACACTGGAATGCATACGGCTGCATTACATCGGACAAGCGAGCCCTTTATGCAGCACCCTAAAGCTGTACAGTGACTTCTTCGATCTGTTCCAGGATTTCAAGGGATATTGCGAGTACTTCCTACTTCAGGATTTGGTGTCCGCCGGATGTGAACGTGTGGAGTTCTTTCTTCCTTTCACGGACTTCAGCAGCAGCCCATTGCCAAAATCCATTGACGAGTACAAACGCTATATGCAGCGCAGCATGGCATTCACATCGAATCGAAACAACAGAATACGAAAGTACTGTGAGGAGTTGCCTACCCACCCAGCATGAACTTCCCGATCGCCTCGGCCGCCTCGTCCATCTCCTGCGGGATCAGGTGGATGTTGATGTCGTAGCTCATCGCCACGTCCATGCGCCCGAGGAGAAACGTTGTAATCGGTCTATCTGCCCATGTTTCTGTTAGCCCTTCTGTTAGCCCAAGTCCTCAAAACTGGGCAAAAAGGGCCAAAAACGGCGTAATATTTCGTAAACCTCGTTAATAGCAGAAACCCCGCAAGCCTTACAGCGAGCGGGGTTTCATCCCACATTCCTCACCCTTGCGAACCTGACCTGAGAGGAATTATCGGCGTGCATTTTCCTTCGGGATCCAGGAAGACCGTCGCATCGAGTCCGAGCGCGAGAAGAAACGCCATATGCCTTTCGTTCTGAATACGTCAGTGCGTTTTGAGCCACCGAGTTAATGAATGAGAGCCACCCTGTCACTCGAATAGAGCCACGCTGTTAATCCAATAGAGCCACCCCGTGTCGTCTCCGGTATCCTTGGAGACATGTGTCGGCAAGACCGGCACAAATAAACACGGGGAGGTCACAGAGATGACCGAATATCGAGAGATCCTGAGGCTCGACAGCCAGGGGATCAGCCAGCGGAGCATCGCCGTCAGTTGCGGCTGCTCACGCAACACCGTCGCCGCCGTTCTGGAACGAGCCCAGCAGCTGCAGGTGGATTGGAGCCTTGTCGGCGACCAGACCAACGGCGACCTGCAGCAACTCCTGTTCCCGGAACGGCAGACATCGACGACGCGCCGGATTCCGGACTGCGAAGCCATCCACCGGGAGATGGCCAAGAGCGGCGTGACGCTGAGTCTGCTGTGGAACGAGTACTGCGAGCGTTGCCGGCAGACGAAGGAAATCCCGCTCATGTACACGCAGTACTGCAACTACTACCGGAAGTACGCGGCCGTCAGCAAGGCGACCATGCATCTCGACCGGAAAGCCGGGGAGCAGATGGAGGTGGACTGGGCGGGCCAGACGGCCCATCTCATCGACCGCGACACCGGAGAGCTCATCAACGCCTACGTCTTCGTCGCCGTGCTGTCACGAAGCCAGTACGCCTACGTGGAAGCCTGCCTGTCCCAGGACCTGGAGGCCTGGATCATGGCTCACGTCCACGCATTCCGGTTCTTCGGCGGCGTCACGCGGATTCTCACGCCGGACAACCTCAAGACGGGCGTGACGAGCGCGTCTTGGTACACGCCGGTCCTCAACCGGACCTACCATGAAATGGCGGAGCACTACGGCACCGCGGTCATTCCGGCCCGGGTCCGCAAGCCGAAGGACAAGCCGAATGCCGAAGGTGCCGTCGGCGTCATCTCGACTTGGATCATCGCGGCGCTCCGGGACAGGAAATGCTTCACGCTCACGGCACTCAACGAAGCGATCCTGGAGAAGCTGGAAATCTTCAACAGCAAGGAGTTCCAGAAGAAGACCGGCAGTCGGTTGAGCGTCTACCTTGACGAGGAGAGACCCGTGCTCATTCCGCTGCCGGTCAGCCCATATGAGGTCGCGACCTGGAGAATCGCCACCGTGCAGTTCAATTACCACATATCCGTGGACAAGATGCAATACAGCGTCCCATACGAATATATCCGGAACCAGGTCGACGTCCGCCTCTCCCACAACGTCGTCGAGATCTTCTTCCATGACCACAGGATCTGCTCCCACCCTCGGCTCCACGGCCTTCCTGGCCAGTACAGCACGGTCGTGGAGCACATGCCGGACGACCACAAGCAGTACACGCAATGGAATGCGGAACGATTCATCGACTGGGCACAGAACGTAGGACCCCATACCACCATCGCCGTGAAGGCGATCCTGGCGACGCATCGGATCGAGCAGCAGGGCTACCGGAGCTGCATGGCATTGCTCAAGCTGGCCGACAGATACTCCATTCCAAGGCTGGAGGCAGCCTGCGCTCGGGCCTTGACCTACACTCCGAATCCCAGTTACAAGAACATCAGCACCATCCTCAAGTCGGGGCAGGATAAGGTCGAGAAGCCTGAACCCGACCCGTCGGTCAACGCCAGGAACACGGCTGAACACGGCTTCACGCGTGGCGCGGACTACTACGGGAGGAATTCCAGATGATCAACGAGACGACGATCACCAAACTCCACGAGATGCGTCTCACCTATATGGCCGACTCCTTCCGGACCCAGATGCAGGACACGACCTTCGACGGCCTGTCCTTCGAGGAGCGGTTCGGCCTCATCGTCGACGCCGAGTGGAACCGACGCAAGAACAACCACCTGGACAAGCTCATCCGGAATGCCGGGTTCACCGACAGCGGCGCCTGCATGGAGAACATCGAGTACCACGCCGACCGCAAGCTGGACAAGGCTCTCTTGACGCGGCTGTCGACCTGCAACTACATCCACGAGAAGCACAACGTCGTCATTCTGGGAGCGTCTGGCGCAGGAAAGTCCTATATCGGTTGTGCGTTGGGCGTCGGGGCCTGTCGGAACTTCTTCAAGGTCCGGTTCATCCGCCTACCCGAACTGCTCAACGACCTGGCCGTCGCCCGCGGGGAAGGCACCTTCAAGAAACTCATCCAACAATACAAGAAGATTCCCCTGCTTATTCTCGACGAATGGCTCCTGGTGCCGCTTTCCGACACGGAAGCCCGGGACCTGCTCGAAATCATCGAGGCTCGGCACAAACGCTCCTCCACCATCTTCATCTCGCAGTTCGCACCCAAGGGCTGGCACGGCCGGATCGGTGAAGGCACTCTGGCCGATGCCATTCTGGATCGCATCGTCCATGATTCCTTCACCGTCTTCATCGACGGCGACGACTCCATGCGCAAGCGCAAGGGCATCAAATCCTGATTCGACGAGGTCAAAAGCAGAGCCACCGGGTCGTCCGGTGGCTCTGCCACTGACAAGGTGGCTCATTCCCATTAACAGGGTGGCTCAACAGGCATTAACACAGCGGCTCCGCCGCACCGAAATATTCACGTTCGGGCCTTTCAGGAAGAATCGCTTCCTTTTCAACACCAGGACCTGAACGCCGAGAAAGACTGCAGCGAGCATGAATGTCGTCGGCTTGTCGGTCGGCTTGTTGTCCCAGCCGGGGACCGTCAGCTTCTGTTGCTGGAGATGAAGACGCATCGACCGCTCCATCAATCGGTAGATCATCAGCGCAACGACCAGGACCATTCCCAGGGCATCGATCCGGGCGGGAGTCTTGAGAAACAGGTCGTTGACCACCAGCGGATCCTTGAGGAATGCGAAATCGCTTTCGACGCCGTATTGTCCCTTGTAGGTGCATAGAATCCCGGCGCTGTCGAGAGAACCGACACCGGAAACCGGCACGTTGGTCAGCATGACGAAGCACCCGGCCAGTTCTCTCTCCTTTTCAATCCCATCGGTATTCTCGACGATTTCCCAAGAGAGACGGTACCGCGTTTCCGTACGAGGAGGTCTGTCCTTGGCCGGCCGGCCGCGCGGCCGCACTTCGATCGACGTCAAGGAGGGAACGACCCGGTGCAGGCCTGTCGCGAACTTTTCAATGCGGGCGGCGGCGGCCAGAGCATCCGCTTCGCAGAAGTACAGTTCCTCCATATGCTTGAGGTTCTTGGTTATGCCCGCAATCGACTGGGCGATCTGTCTTTCCAGTT
>CAZFWQ010000200.1:0-7174 GCA_964522755.1 uncultured Oscillospiraceae bacterium
GAAATGAACCGCAGCGGCTGACCCGGTGGTATGAGACATTGAGGAGTGCGATTGGGAAGAGTAATTGACAGGTCTCCACCCTTATGCTAATCTTTGAATAGATACATGATGCATACGTTTGCACATTATGTTTTCAATTTTGTTTTTGCGTCATGAGACAATCGAAAATCGAATCAATTGGAGGACAGGCATGGAAGCTAGCCGGATACTCTCTCCCATCCCAAAGAACATCGGGACGGGGCGAAGTACTAGACAATTATTCAAGGCGATCATGCGCCACTGGCAGCTTTATCTGATCATCTCCATTCCGGTCGCCCTGGTCATCCTTTTCAATTACATACCCATGTACGGCGTCATCATCGCATTCAAGAACTTCAAAATAACCAAGGGAATCGTAGGCAGCCCTTGGGTTGGCTTAAAGTACTTCACCCAGTTTTTCAAGAATCCCCAGAGCATGGTCATTATCCTGAACACGCTCAAAGTAAGCCTGTATTCCATTATTGCCGGATTTCCACTGCCAATCCTGCTTGCCATCGGCCTGAATGAAATGAAGAACAGATCATTCAAGAAGACCGTGCAAATGGTCACATACGCCCCGTACTTCATTTCAACCGTCGTCATTGTGGGAATGCTGATTCAATTCAGCGACCCTCGCACCGGTCTGTTCAACCTCCTGTTCAATGCGCTTGGAATGGATCCCATCAGTTTCATGGCAAAGGAAGGCCTGTATATCCACATTTATGTCTGGTCCGGTATCTGGCAGGGCACCGGTTATGGTGCCGTCATCTACCTCGCGGCATTGTCGGGTATCCCGCAGGAACTATATGAAGCGGCTGTCATCGATGGCGCCAACAAGTGGAAACGCATTTGGCACATTGACATCCCCTCGATCCTGCCGACTGCGGCAATCCTGCTGATACTCAGTTTCGGCCAGATCATGAACGTCGGTTTTGAAAAGGCTTATCTGATGCAGAATCCTGCGAACATCAATGCATCGGAGGTAATAGCAACATATGTCTACAAGGTTGGCTTGAAAAACATGAACATGAGTTTTTCAACGGCCATCAACCTTTTCAACAGCGTTGTGAACATGCTGATGATCCTGTTTGTGAACTATACTGCAAACCGACTGAGCAAGACAAGCCTGTTCTAATCATCGATTACGGGGGGACCTGCATTGGCAAGAAGGCGTAGAATCCAGCAAGGACCGGCGGATGTCATATTTGACCTGATTTTGTATGTATACCTGGCTGTGGCATTTGTCCTCGTAGCCTATCCTCTCCTATATGTCCTGAGCTGTTCGTTCAGCGACAGGATGGCTGTTACCGGGGGCAGGGTCTGGCTTTTCCCGGTGAAACCGACACTGTTCGCCTATGACGTCGTGTTCAAATATAACAAGGTCTGGATGGGGTACATGAATTCCATCATCTACATGGTCCTTGGCACGTTCACAGGAGTCGTCGTCACGGTTCTCGCCGCCTACCCGCTGGCGCGGAACGGATTTGTCGGCAAGAAATTCTTTTCCATGCTGTTTCTCTTCACGATGCTCTTCAACGGCGGACTCATCCCCACGTACCTCTGGGTCAAAGAACTGAACATGCTGGATACCGTATGGGTGATGGTGCTGCTCGGAGCCTGCAGTGCCTGGAATATCATCATCATGCGCACATATTTTCAAACAACCATCCCGGTTGACCTCTTTGAGTCTGCAGAATTGGATGGCTGCTCCGATTTGGGCATGCTGTTTCGAATCGTCCTCCCTTTGTCAGGAGCGGTGATTGCAGTTATTTCGCTATTTTTCGCAGTCTGGCTTTGGAATTCATATTTCACCGCACTTATCTACCTCACATCGGAAACTAAGTTTCCGCTGCCAATCATCCTGAGAGACATTCTCATCATGAATGACAACAATTCGGCTATTTTCAAAGACATCGATTCGATGATGAAGAAGCAGGGCATCGCCGATGTTTTGCGTTATGTCCTGATAGTGGTCGCCAGCGCACCGCTTCTTATCATCTACCCGTTTGTCCAGAAGTATTTCATCAAAGGGGTCATGCTTGGTTCCATCAAGGGATGAGGCATCACTGGTTAGCTTATCCAGGCAGCATTGCACTGCCGCAACCTAAGCAATAAGCATAATTATGCTTGTGCAAATATTTGGAAGGAGAATACTGAATATGAGAAGAACTCACAAACTGCCAATGCTCCTGCTAATCATCATTCTTTCAACGAGCATGCTCTTGTCCTGCGGCACCACACCAACCGTAGAAACCACGACAGCAGCTGCCACAACTGCAGCTGCCACAACTGCAGCTGCCACGACAGAGGCCGCCACAACAGCCGCTGCCACGGAAGCCACCACGACAGAGGCTGCGGCAGCCACGCCTGCAAAGGTGGAACTGACATTCCTGGTCCCGACCAGGGTATTCATCCAGGATATGGCGACCAATGATGAAACCATGTTCATGGAAGAACAAACCGGCGTTCATGTAACATGGCAGAGCATTCCCCAACAGGGAGCAGAAGAAAAGCTCGCCATCATCATGGCGTCACAGGACCTGCCCGACGTATTCTTCAGCTGCCCCATCTCCAATGCCATGCTGGCGAAATACGGCGTGGACGAACAGATTTTCATGCCATTGGACGATTTGATCGACGCGAACGCAGTGAATCTGAAAGCTGCTGCCAGCAAGAGCCCCGGCGGACTTGACGTTTTGCGTCAGATCGATGGCAAGCTGTACTCGCTGCCAACATTCGATACCTGCCAGCATTGCGAGCAATCCACAAAAGTCTGGATGTATGATCCTTTTGTTCAGCAATTGGGCGTCACATACCCGACAACAACCGATGAATTCTATGCTTATTTGAAGAAAGTCCAGTCCACGGATCTCAACGGCAACGGCAAGAAGGATGAAATCGCCTTTGCAGGCGCAGCTTCAGGCTGGCACAACCGCGTTGACGAATTCCTCATGAACTCTTTCCTGTACTATGATTACGGCGCAAACGGATTTTTCCTGAAAGACGGCAAGATTGACAGTTCCCTTGACAAACCCGAATATCGCGAAGGACTGAAATTCCTCAAAAAGCTTTATGATGAAAAGCTCATGTATGAAGCTTCCCTTACACAGGACAGCCCGGCACTCGTCAAGCTGGTTGAAGGTTCCGAACTTCCCCAGGTAGCAGTTGCTACAGGCGGATGGGTTGGCATGTTCGCCAATTTCGGCGGAGACCGCGCTAAAGGTTTCCATCCCCTTGCACCCCTTAAAGGACCCACTGGCTTTGTAACTACCCCGAACTTCCCGTCTCTGCCCTGGCAGGGAGCATATGTTCTTTCGAACAAGTGCGTGGATCCCGTAGCCGCAATCAAATACGCAGATTTGCAGTATACGAAGAGAGTTACGCTGTGGGGCCGCGCAGGCGGCGACAAGGATAACTTCTATCGCGACGGAAAAGCCGGAGAAAAGGATTTCTACGGGAAGGATGCAGTCTGGGCCCCGTTGAAGGCTTGGAACGATACCGAACCGCAGAACCACAGCTGGATTTCCCTCGGCGTTTGGGATTACACCGAACTCCGCGCATCACAGACAGTCAAGGAAGGCATGGATTATTGGGGCAAGGAAGGTCTTGAATACATGCTGTTCAAGGAAACCGTAGACAAGTACAAACCCGTCATGCTTGACTACTCCATTCCTCCGAGGACATTCACCGTTGATGAAGCAGAAGAAGTTGCCACTTTGGAAACACAGTTCAAGACATTCTTCGATTCATCAAACTTCAACTTCATTACCGGCGAAACGAAACTGGATGCTGACTGGGACAAGTACATCAGCGATCTTCAGAAATCCGGTCTCACAAGGCTGAAGGAACTCTATCAGACCGCTTATGACAGGCAGTACAAGTAATCTGTTGACTGAGTCTTATTAAAGGAATCTCTCTGGAACACACGTGACAAATCACATGCTGTTTCAGGGAGATTTCTTTATTCGTACGACCTGAAACCAATGGAGGAATAGCATGATGGACTGGATGATTGCGTCGACATGGAGTGTCTCTTTTCCCGGATGCAGCATGGCTGCTCAAAAACTGAAGTCAGGTTATACCGCCATGGAGGCAATACAGGTTTTGGCCGCTTCCGTTGAGACGGACCCCGATGTGGATAATGTCGGATATGCCGGCTTTCCAAATTACGAAGGGGAAGTGGAACTGGATGCAGCCTGCATGGATGGGAAAACCATGAAACTGGGTGCCGTGGCAGGCTTGAAAGGATATGCAAATCCATTTGAAATCGCTGTCCGCGTCATGAGGGAGAGTCCTCCCAATCTTCTCGTGGGAGCTGGCGCAGAGGAATTCGCCGCCCGCATGGGCTTTTCACAAACTGAACTTCTCACGGAGGCCAATCGCAAGGAATGGATGCGCCGGCGGCTGGAGATGGACACTTCAAACAGAAAACCGGAAGAAACGGCTTTCGGGCATGACACAGTCGGTATCGTTGCACTGGACTCAAAAGGCGACTTGGCTTCAGGCACCTCCACCAGCGGGCTGGCCATGAAGAGGAGGGGCAGGGTGGGCGACAGCCCGCTTGCAGGGTCCGGTTTTTATGTTGACAATGACATCGGCGGCGCAGTGGCAACAGGTGTGGGAGAAGAAATCATGAAGGGCTGCCTGTCATTCCATACTGTCGAGTTGATGCGTCAGGGACTCTCACCACATGATGCCGCGACTTCTGCTGTTCGCCGGCTGCATGCACGGCTGGAGCGAACCGGAAAACCGGTTGGCAATATGGCCGTCGTCTGCGCGGATCGATTTGGGTGCCACGCGGCAGCGGCCAACCATGAAGGTTTTGCCTACGCAGCTGCCACAGCAGAGGAAGAGCCGGCCATCCATATGGTGACTCCTTGCTGCGGACTCCCGGGTATGTGATAGGTTGAAAACATTACTGATTTTATATTCTTCATTCACATTGAGTTTGTCTGTCTTGAGTGTGTCCGCTATAAAATGGATACATATCAAGAAGAAGCGACGAACGTTATTCCAATGATTTCATCCGCTGTGCGGCCTGGCGAAGATAATACCGGTTGTATTCCGGGATTTTGCCATCGGAAGCAGGCCCCACATTCAAGAGAAAATTGGCACCGGCACTTATTGCCGTTTGACGCCATCCACATAATGTTTCGACTGAAGGATGGAGGATGCATGCGTTTCCAGTCCAAAACCAGTCGGGATTCAGACTTGTGCAGAATTCCAATGGCAAAAACACCGACTCACCGTTTTCCTTTTCCACGACAGGATTTGTAATGGGCAGGCAAATCCTTTCCTTGTAGATAAAATCAAAATGTTCACTTGTGCGCAGATCCACCGGATGGTACTTCACGAATCCGGGATAATCACTGCTTGAATTGTTGATGACAAGGCAATCCGGTTGAAGTGAATGAATATGGCGGTATAGATCTTCCCAGCGCCATCTTTTCCCCAAATGTTTTTTTGTTTCCTGAGTACTGTTTCGATAAGCCTCCCATGTCCTTTCCGTATAATCCTTGTCCCAGGCGCCGTCAAACCATAATTCCAGAATATCGCCGTAATTGCCAAGAAGCTCGGATATTTGGTTTTTCATGTATTGAAAATACAACTCATCATCTTCATAGTTGGGAAAATTGCGGTCCCACAGGGAGTAATACAATCCTACCTTGAGACCTGCCGAGCGAAACTCCTTCACGAATTCATCAACGATGTCGGTGCGCAAAGGGGAGTTCTTCACAGAGTAGTCCGTGAATCTTGTGGGCCATAAACAGAAGCCATCGTGATGCTTGGTAGTGAGTACGGCGTATTTCATGCCGGCCTCTTTGGCAACTTCCGCCCATTGGCGCACGTCCAAATCCTTTATGTCAAATCTTTCGGCTGGAAACGTTCCGTCCCCCCAACCTTTCCCTTCAAGCGTATTCGGCCCGAAATGAAGGAACATCCCATATTTCAATTGCATCCAGGATTCTTGCGCCTTTGTCGGCTTTATATTGTGCATGCATGTCACCTTTCACTTTTCTGGTTTATATTTCTTTCGTGCTTGCTTCAAGCGCTTTCATGCTTTCTTCATGTTTCCTTCGTGTTTCCTTCGTACTGAATCAAGCTTGCTTCAAGTTTCATTTAGCTTCTGTTGCAATTCGTTCACAGAAGACATGGGGCCGATGCAATCGACCCATGTCTTCAGAAAATCGAGAAAAGATGGGTTCCCGCATCCAGGCAATGCTCATTCCAATTTCCTTGCACACCTTGAGGGATAACCACTCTGACAGAGATTCCATCCGTTTCACGCGTCCACTCCACTTCAATTCTTCCATGAACCGTATCAGCGTATCCTTTGCAAAAATCTATCTGCGGAAGAAATGCAGGGGAAATGGACACATTCTTGAAACCGGGGGCATCCATGACGGGACTGATTCCCACAAGGGTATGCATGAGCCAAAGCATGAAATCGGAATACATGTGATGATTCTTTGAGCTGCCCGGCTGCCAGGTTTCCCAGAGCGTGGTGGCATCCCCGTCTATCCAGGGCGAATAGGAAGGATATCCTTGTGCAGTAATGATCTTGTAGGCATATTCCTGCAAATTGCATTTGTTCAAGGCATAATAGAGATGCCGCAGGCCGACCATGCCGCAATTGTGATGAAAATGATGTTCCTCGACGGTTTTCTTGAGTTGTGCGGCCAAAGGGGGCAGGGAATCGTAAAGATCATGATATATGAGCATGGAAACGGCGGTCTGCTCGTGAACAGCACATGTCCCGTCTTCGTTCAGATACGTTTTTTTGACAAGCGCAGTCATTCGATTCAGCTCAAGTTCCAAGGTTGCCGCTTCCTTCATGTCACTGCACAGATTTGCTGCAATCAAGGCGATTTTCAAAAATTTTACATATAGCACGCTGTCTGTAAATTTCACAGGAGTGGGGGGACCATCCAGGTTGTCAAAAGGTCCTGCCCAGTCTGAGAGGCCATAGTTGATCAAGCCGTCTGGTTCAGCCCTTCCGGCAATATAGGCAAGATGCCGGACAAACGCAGGCAAACTGTTTTTCAACGAACCTTCATCACCTGTATAAAGATAGATTTTATAGGGGATTTCAAACAGGACTGTCGGTGCGCGCTCCGTTTGACGGAGAAAGCGGCCGATTTTTTTCATTTAGTAT
>CAZFWQ010000201.1:0-7131 GCA_964522755.1 uncultured Oscillospiraceae bacterium
ACCAATTCATAATGTTTATCTCCTATCATATTTCTTACTACATCGCACAGGGTCTTATGAAGTTGTTGAGAGATTGTTGCAATACCTGCCCGCCTTAGTCTGACCGAACCAGCTCGATCATCATTGCCAATGCTATGAAAGATGCTTTCTTTCGATTTTACAAATGATATATACCCCAGCGCTGGGAAACAGGAACTTCCGGGTAGCCATCATTCTGTCCCGGCGACAGGTAGAAATACAGCGTGGCTGCAAACAGGCACTTGTTTCCCTCTCCCCAGCAATCGTCCTTGTACTTCTCAATGAAGCCTTCAAAACTATGCTGGAATGGGATGTTGTCAGCGATATGGAACCGGTTGACGCATGTATGCCCGTTACAATTGATCTCCGTGAACGGCTGGCAGGCGAACGCGCTATCAAACATTGAAAAGGGCGGTTCTGCTGACCATGCGAAACCAACGTAGTCTTCACTGCCTGTGCCATAGGTGGAGGGCATCTTTTCACCGTCAATAAAGAATTTCTCGTCGCCCTCACCCCACCACCAGTCGATGCTCTTCCTGTCCCAGAGGCCATACCACCACTCCTGCGCGACGGTCTGGGGGTCATGCCAGGCGTTGTAGACATGCAAATGCACGCCGCAAAAACGGCCGCTTCCCTGTACTCTCAGCAGCGGCCAATCCGGCCAGCGGTCACCACCTGGCTTGTAACGTTTCGTATCAAGGCCACGATAGTCATTCCTGTGCCATTTGGCATGAAAACGAAGCAGTTCATCGGCATTATCCAGACCCTCAAGTTCCAGTTCAACAGTAAATGACCGGGTAACAGTACCCTCGTTTGTAAAGTTTATCAGTGCGCCATTGGTATACGGCATATACCAGTTGCAATACAGCCGGAACCAATCCATGCCCAGTGGCAGCGAGCGGTACGGTTGTATCCCCGGCGCGGCACCAAAGAGATCACCAAGGGGAGACCATACGGATGGTTCGGTTTCCCCATCCCACGCCATGGATATCGTCAGTTCACGAAGGGTTGCGGCCACATCATCGTCAGGTGCAAATTCAATGTATACGCGCAATACTTTGATGGCCGCCATGCCGTGCAGACGGATGGCTTCCACCGTTTGGCCGGGCTGTACATTGACTCGAACACACGGACTCGAAGGAATCTTTGGGAAAAGCCCTCTTTGTCCAAGCTCACGGTCAACTTGGGCAAGTACCATGCCGGAAGTGTTGTCATAGGTTCCATCGAAAGAAGGTACAGAGGTATCCTCAGAAAATTTGGTGTATGTGATATGGTAATACGCGCCCCAATCAGGATCGAGTAGTATTTTACAACTCTTCTGATAGCTGATGGGGAGGAATGTATTGCGCCCTCGGGAGAGCACAGGCATCAGGTTGGGGAAATTGGCCGGATACACCTGTTTGTTGTAGGACTGGAAGAAATCCTGAAAGGGCATGTCAACGACAGGATGAGCGCCGCCATCGATGAATATGCGAATATGCCCCCGTTTGGGCAGCGCCGACCAGATACGCCAAATGACACCGGGACCATCGGCCTCGAAAACCACGATGCTGTCACCTTCGCGGCGAATAAATCCGGAGCCGTCGTCGTTGGCATCCCAGCATTCATACGTCCCTGTTTGGTCATTATAGCGTGAGGACCGATCACCGCTGGTGAATGCACCTGCTGTTTCGCCGCTTTGAACAGGCTGGGCCAGTGCCTTCATGTCAGCAAGCTTTCTAATGATGTCAGGATAGGAATATTTCCTTCCGATTGCCATGGGTCACACTCCTTCATTACGGAAATGGGAGTGGAGTTTTAGCCTAGGAACAGCGCATACTCCACTCAACATTGGCCAATTCAGATTAAAAATCCAGTATCAATAAACGGTCAGCTTCTCCATCATGTGCATAGCATTGAACGCGCTCTTTCAACCAACCACAATGCCAACAACGGCATGGCTGTTTATCGGCAACTATTGCGAAAGTGCCTTGCCCTGCGAAGACCCGGCAAGCAGGCTGCAATTTTGGCGACGGTTCCGCCAAGGCACCAGATAGAACCATTCACTCATTTTTTGGATCAGAATACTCAATAGCAGTTCAAGTACATCAATAAAAACTTTTTCTTTTTATTCATCACAGAAGAAATGAAACATCAATCCCATGGTTCGTTGGTCATTTTGCTCCCTTTGTTCAACCGTCATCATCAAATAGCTCGTATATGCGATGACAACCTGGGCGTTTTTTTAGTCACGAGTATATTTGTTTCATATCAAGTGGCTTGTTTTCAAATAAAACCTTCTGATTGCTTGTTATTTTCATCATGGCAATAACGAAAAGCTTCAGTTTACTGATTGCGACGGGGGTCTTCGGTGCTGAGAACCAACTGTCAAAAAGGACATGCTTAGCCGGAGTTCCCATTTTTACGGCATTTTACAGCATTTGCATCATAAGATCCGGCGCACTGGTCCGTGCATCTTCACGTCGCTTTGCCGCCAGAGAGTTCTTGTGGTGTTGCCTTTCATTTGGCCTATCCGTTCCCAGATGGGGTTGTTTCGATGCAAGCAGCCTGAACATCATGGGAATGAAGCTGACTCCATCAGAAAAACCCAGTGTTAGCAATCTGAACCCCCTTTTGCTCTTCCCGTCTGTGTGGTCATATGCCATGGAAGCCAATTCAACATGCTTGCTTCGTGTGCGGCCAAGAAAAGTATCATCCACAATCATCACACAACGTTTATTTTCATCGGTAAGTGGCCTTATGAATTTTGCGATCACTGAATGGGCCAATTGTGCCAGAAAAGAAAACCAATTAATCGTTGTGCAATTCAGCAGCCTGTACGCAGCATCCTTTTCAAACCCTCTATCAGGACCATTTTCACTTGAAATCGTCATCCATGTGTTGAATTTCTTTCCGGAATGTGACTTTTCAATGATCGAACTCTGTGATATCCATGGGAATCAAAACCCCTTTTCGGCAAGCGCTGCGAAACGTTTGAGCACATCATCGATAGCGAATGACGGATGTCCGTTGATATAGGTTAATATTTTATTGTTAAAGGGCTCATACCAATACTCCGGGATACTCGTTTTCCCTTTGGCTGCGCCAAAAATGCTGCCAACTGTGGCGGCTGTGCAGTCATTGTCATAACCCATGGCCACGGTTTCGCCGATGCACCGGGTAAAGTCATCTCCGCCAATCATCAGGCCAAAAATGGTAAGGCAGGCATTGTTGTTGGTATGGACGCTATTCATATCACCGAAACGTTCCTCCACCGCCTGGCGCGCTTGGAGGTAATTTGTAATGCTCTTGCCATATTCCAATGCCCATCGAACGTCTTGAGCCAGCAAGCAATTCTTCGGAATTTCGTTTAGCCCGAGCCAGAGCGCCTCTATAGGGTCTTCCGTAGCAAATGCCGCGGCAATGACTGCGCTGAAGTACATCTCGCCGTAAATGCCGTTTCGGCGGTGACTGATCCAAGCGTCCCGATAAGCCATTTCTGCGGCCTTCTCCGGCATGCCGGGGGCCATGTATCCCCAGGGATCGCTGCGGATGTCTGCCCCGATCCATTGAACGAATGGATTGTTGTTTTCTGCAGCGGTTAGTGCGCTTATGCCCGCGGTAAGGTTTTTTAAAGCAACATGCTCAGCCGTGCAGGCATAGGGCAGGTATTTCATCCAGGCAAGTCCAACATCTTCTATCGTGAAATCAATACCGTATTCTTCGGCGATCATTAGGCCCAGCAAGGTATAGGTGATGTCATCGTCAACAGGAACACAGTGCAAACCAGGTCTTGTAGAATCATAACAATGACTTACATTGTACCGCTTTTTATTCGGAGCCTTGATGGATGACCAGTAATCTATGGGCGGGAACTTATCTCCAGTCCAGGCAGCCCATTCCTGCATATCCTTAACGCTCCAACCCTCAACGATTGTTCCCAGCGTACAACCGGCCATACGGCCCAATAATGCACCTGCCAGTCTATCCGCATATTTCTCCTTGTCGAGTTGGCTCCACAACTTCCGATCAGCTTCAGGACGGAGCTTTTTGATATCCCCCAAAGCATTTGGCTCCTGAGCAGCCAGCGACGCATCTTCAGTAAGAATAAGCAATTTCCCAAGGGCATCGTTCATGGCTGAAACGACACATTCAAGCGTTTTTTTGATTTCTGCAGTATCGGCACCGTATTCAAACTTCAATTTGGCATACTCCTTAAGGTCGTTCTGCAGTTTATTGAAGTCGGGAATTTCCGGATAGCTCATGGGATAATTCATTTTTTATCAACCTCCCTTTTCATTTTCTTTATAGACTAATAGATGCTCTTCATCTGAAACGCAACAAGCGACTTGAGAAAGGCGTCCCTGCCCTGTGCGCGCAAGGATACGCCGATGCTGTCCTTCCGGCCGGGACATACCCGCACAGTGACGCATTGCCTGTTGTTGACAAACACCTCCACAACGCTTTTATCAATAAACACGTGAAGATCAAGTGTTTCTTTCGTCGATACATAAACCGGCGCCGACTCAGGAGGCCGGGACTGTGCGTCCGCCAATAAGGAAGAGTAGGTTGTATCGATAGAGATGATGCTGTCATGTGCGTTCGCATAGCTTTCCTTGTCCCAAGCCAAACCTGTAAAATGTTCCCAGTTTCGGTAACCGCGCTGCCCATAGAAGACCACCCGCGTGTATTCGCTCTTGTCCGGGCATCGCAGGATGTCAAGCTCGATAGCCTGCGCATCGTTGACTTCGATTTCGGCCATGATCTCCAGTGCGTTCCCTTCGATCTCATCCAGCACGATTTCCTGGTTCGCTGGCAGCACGAGTCCTTCGATTCGCTTTGGGTCGTACCGCAGCGACTCGAATCCCCCGGTCGGTTCGATGGAAAGTGTGTCTGGACTGGAAAGGGAAAACCGACGAGGAAGCGACATGATCTGATTCCATTCTCCGGTCGGCATTGCAGGCTGGATATTGAAGATGGAGATGACGTTGCCTTTGCCGTCCGTCGTTGCGGAAGGGGCGTGAAGCCCGGACGGCCGCCATGCGCCATGCGTGAATCTGTGGTGCGAGGTCACGACGAATTGCTCCCTGTCTTGGTCGTAATCCCCAAGAAGTGCTTGTCCGCCACTCTTATGACTGAAGAAGAGAAATATGTGCCGGTTGCCGATCGGCCAGAAATACGGGCATGCTCCGTCGTCACCGATCAGTGTAAACGTATCGCCTTCAATGAATTCGTGCAGATATTCCCAGCTGACCAGGTCGGAAGAGCGCAGAAGCGAATCCGTTCTGCGTCGTATTCCGTTTATAATTTTCGGTGCATGCCCGCCGGAGATGGAGTAATAAGAATTCCCTTGTTTCCAGATGAAGGGATCAAACACCCGGAAGTTCCGCTCAGTTCCATCAGGATTGAGTATGGGAATCACGGGTCCACCCGTGAGCTTCTCCCAGTTCAGGAGCAAGTCATCCTGTGATGTGGCGACAAAATTCCCGGAATCCGTTCCATGATACATGGCGAGAACTCGATTGTCTTCCACATAAGTCGAACCAGAAAAGCATGAGCCTTCAATATCAGGGTAAATCGCGTACGGGAGATCCTTCCAGTGAATCAGGTCTTCGCTATAGGAGTGCCCCCAATGAACACGCTTGGTGTCTTCGATTGGATATCCTTGATAGAACAGATGCCAGAATCCTCGCCAAAAGCACAAGCCGTTTGGGTCATTCATGCTGCTCTCGGGGCTGACAAAATGATAAATCGGCCGATAGGGATCTTCTGACAATCTTTCCCGTGACAGCGCAAAACGCTGCATGATTGGATTCGTTGTCAGTGCTTCCGCTTGCTCGATTAATTTGCTCGGGAATGTGAAACGTGGAACTTTTGAATCATTCGATTTATTCATCTTTTCAATTCCCTTTATCAAAGACACCTGATTCTGGTCAATTGCATGCGGAAAGGAATAGTTAATCAACCACCGGTAGCTAGTCTCTCGATCAGTTCCCTGTAGTAGATGAAATTCCGCAGCGGTACATCCGGCGGAACGGCATGGTCCACCTGAGGAATGTAGCCGCCTTTCTCAAGCAGGAATGGAACCTTGGACATGACCTCATTGTAGACGGCCTCCTTGCTGGTGCTCAGCTCGCGCTTATCGATTCCACCCGCCATGACGAACTTCGGGTATTCCTTTCTCAGTTTGATCAGGTCGTTGCCCGCAGCGATTTCACAAGGCAGCATGCCGTCTACGCCCGCGTCGATCCATGGGGGAATGAGTCCGCCAGGAAAGCCGTCGCTATCCACGCAGACAATCTTGACGCCGTGCGATTTGAGGAAACCGATGAATCTCACATATTCAGGAAAGAGAAATTTCCTGAACATGTCAGGCGAAATCATGGGGGCGTGCTTGTAAGCCATATCCTCATTCAGAACGACCAGGTCGATGGCAACGTCGTCGATGACAGGCGTAAGCAATTCAATGTAGTAATCTATCAGAAACTCGCACATCTCGCGGATAAGCATCGGCTGGTCATGAAAGCCCAGGCATATGCCCTCGAATCCCATCCAATCCCTGATCGTCCAGAACAGAAAGGGAATCCATAGATTGACGGGAACCGTGGATGCATTCAGTGCTGCCGCCCTGATCTTCCAACGTTCGATGATGCGGAACGGATCGTCGCTGCGGTAGCGTTTTTTCATCTCCAGAAAGTCTTCTCTGCTATCTACCGGAAATTTCAGATAGGAGCGAGTCACGAATCCTGGTTCTCGATCCCGGATGAAATCTCTTCGGATCGCGCCGTCTTTGTCTTGCCATACTTTGTAGTCTTCATTCTGCTCAAGGACGATCTCCTCGAACGAAGGATTCATTCCCAGCTTGAAAGGCACTCTGAGATGCGAATTATCCAAACCGTTATCCAATCCGAAGAACTGTTCGTAGGGAGTTCCGCTTGGATAACCTTGCTCGATCCATGCGTCCATCGTGGATCTTCGAACACCGAACTCCACCAGGGGAACCCGGTCGACCGCTTTGAAGCGTAGTGTGTTGATGAGTCGTTCTCGCTGATTCATATAGCTACATCCTACTTTCTAACAGATATCTCCTGGCAATATCGGTCCATGTTTTCATCTGGTCGATGAATTTCTGAT
>CAZFWQ010000202.1:0-153 GCA_964522755.1 uncultured Oscillospiraceae bacterium
CCAAGGCTTCGGCTATCTGCCTGTCCAAAAACTGTTTTCGTTGTTCGCGAAGGTGCCTTGTGTCTGCATACCGGGCGGATGCCTTAAGTTTGAAGAGCTAAAGCCCAGATCGATGTCGCTGCTCCTCGTCTGACGTTCTGTCCCATGAGAGCC
>CAZFWQ010000202.1:163-7114 GCA_964522755.1 uncultured Oscillospiraceae bacterium
CATTCTTCCTTTCATGAAGAATCCTGCCTTTGCAGGCAATTTCATAAGCCAGCAACGGGACTGCCCGGTCAAGATCAACCAGGTCAACTTCACTTTTTTGAAAATATACGGACAAGTCCGTCATCAATTCGAGCATATTTTCAGGAGCAAGAACCGAGTCCGAGCAAAAGCCCAGATCGATGTCGCTGCTCCTCGTCTGACGTTCTGTCCCATGAGAGCCAAAAACAACAAGAAGCTTCAAATCATATTTTTCCGCGATAGCCGCCAAGTCCATATGCACTCCTGCAGATCTCTCCTACACTGTGCCATTTCTACGGTTCGGCCTGTTCGCCCCGCGAAGGTTTCGGCATGCCGTTCACCCCACCAGAGTCTTCAGGAACATGTCCACTTCGACCTGCAGCCGGGCCGGCTCTTTGCTGCAGATGCTGCCGAATGCCTTGAGGCGCCTGCCAAGTGCCTGCTCCACTTCGTCTCTGGCTTTTTCATAAAGATTGTCCGGGTCGAGGTGAGAAACGACCAATGCCGCATCTTTCAGTTTCGAGCCATGATCACGCAGAAAGGTGCGGACCGGACTTGAAAGCGAACCCGCCCACACAGGGCTTATCAGGATGGTCATGTCATATCTGGCAGGGTCATGGGCAAGAGGCCCGATGGGACTGAATTGTTTGGTGGAAGCCTGAAATCCGGACCAGATGAATCCGAACAGGCCTTTTCGGTTGACTTTGTCGTCAATCTGCTCGACATCCGCATTCAGCGCCTTGCCGATCCTTTCCGCAATGGTCCTGCCCGTGCCGGTTCTTGTCGCATAGACAACCAGAATCTTCATGCCGTGCCTCCAGTCATTCACCCGCGTCACGCCAGTCATTCACCCGCGTCCCGAAAGTCATTCACCCGTGTCGCGCCACTCCATCATACCTTTACGGGTTACCACTTACAATTGCATTCAATCATTTTATCAAAATGCAAGGCCCGGCACCTTCATCTATAATAAAGCTGTTCCGAAACATGAAATATACATGAAGCTGTTCCGAAACATGAAATATACATGAAGCTGTTCCGAAACCCGAAATATACATGAAGCTGTTCCGAAACACATCCCCCGTCTTGCGGGTCATGTGAATCCGGAACAGCTTCAATAATTCGTTCTTTTACTCAGGCCACGGCGGCGCCGGTGAACTGGCTGTTGTAAAGATCCGCATAGAAACCCTTCTGCGCCAGCAGTTCCTGATGGGTCCCCTGTTCAATGATGCTTCCTTCGTTCATGACAAGGATCAGTTCCGCCTCACGGATTGTAGACAGGCGGTGGGCGATGACGAAACTGGTTCGGTCCTTCATCAGGTTGGCCATGGCCGCCTGGATGAGCACTTCGGTCCGGGTGTCCACGGAGCTGGTGGCTTCGTCCAGGATCAGGATGGCGGGATTCGCCAGGATGGCGCGGGCGATGGTGAGCAGCTGCTTCTGCCCTTGCGATATGTTGGTCGCCTCTTCGTTGAGCACCGTGTCATACCCTTCCGGCAGCGTGCGGATGAAATGGTCCGCGTGGGCCGCCTTCGCGGCTTCCACCATTTCCGTTTCCGTCGCGTCGGTACGGCCGTACATTATATTGTCCCGTATGGTCCCGTTGAACAGCCATGTATCCTGAAGCACCATGCCGAACAGGTTTCGCAGGTCCCCGCGGCGCATGTCGCGGATATCCGTGCCGTCTACCGTGATGCGCCCCTTGTCAAGCTCGTAGAACCGCATCAGCAGGTTCACAAGCGTGGTCTTGCCTGCGCCGGTCGGACCGACGATGGCAACGGTGTGCCCTTGTTTCACATCCAGGTTCATGTTCTCTATCAGAGGCTCGTCTTCCTTGTACCTGAAGGAAACGCCTTCAACGGCCACTTCGCCCTTCGGCGCGTCAAGACAGACCGGTGATGCGGATTCAGGCAGTTCCTCCACTTCGTCCAGCACCTCGAATACCCGCTCCGCGCAGGCAACGGTGGACTGCAGGACATTGGCGATGTTCGCCGTCTGGAGGATGGGCTGCGTGAACGAACGGGAGTAGGTGATGAAAGCCGTGATGTCTCCGATTTTCAGGCGGTCCTTCGTAATCCAGAGTCCGCCTACCACGCTGATCAGCACGTACCCTATGTTGCTGACGAAGCTCATCAGGGGCCACATGATGCCGGATATGAACTGAGCCTTCCATCCGGATTCATACAGCTCCTGGTTCGTCGCTTCAAAATCACGGATGGAGTCGTTTTCCATTCCGAAAACCTTGACCACCTTGTGCCCGGTATACATTTCCTCTACATGGCCGCTGAGTATTCCGAGCTGTTTCTGCTGCTGGGAGAAATACTTCTGGGATTTCTTCGTCACCAATATGGTGGCCACGACATAAAGCGGCAGCGTCAGGAGGACGATGAGTGTCAGCGTTCCGCTGATGGTCAGCATCATCACGACATAGCCGATGAGGGACATCACCGAGGTGATGATTTGCGTGAGACCCTGCTGCAATGTGCCTGCTATGGTATCCATGTCGTTGGTGACACGGCTCATGATCTCGCCGTGGGTACGGGAATCGAAGTATTTCAGGGGCAGGCGAGAGAGCTTCGCATCCACGTCCCTGCGCATCTGGTACACGGTTTTTTGCGCCACGCTGGCCATCAGCCACTGCATGATGAAGCTGAACCCCGCGCTGAGCAGGAAGAGGATGCCCAGGAAAGCGAGTATCCTGATGATGTAATTCCTGTCGACATTGCCGTTCGTGTCCCGAATGGCCTGTATGGAACCCTGCAGCTGTTCCGGGGTCATTGTGAATCCCTGTGGCGCGCTGACGGCGGCTCCGTCTGTGGCCGGCGCGACTGCGCCTGAGCCTGCTTCAGCCGTTCCTGTTCCCGCGGCGGTTCCTGTTTGGAAGTCCGGAAGTGCTTTCATCAAATCCAGCATTTTCTGTACAACATCGGCTTTCTGATTCGAATCAGTCAGCGTATCGAGCATGGGAAGCGCAATGAATTCCTTCAGCGCCTTCATGACTTCAGCCGAAGGCATGGCGGAAGCGGTTCCTGACGAGTCGGACGTCGCACCGGGTTTCATCGCCGCGTCTATTTTTTCCTTGATGGCAATCTGGGCCTCGCTCATTTTCGTCACCACCATTTTGGCGACATAGGCGTCCTGAAGGGAGTTCATCGCTTCCCTGGTCACCTGGGGGGAATAAATGGTGAAAACCGTGCTGAGGGTGGCAAACACCATCACGATGACCAGGTTGACGCGAAATGGCTTCAAATACTTCAACAGGCGGCGGAGCGTCCCCTTGAAATCCTTGGGTTTTTCCGCCTTCATGCCCATGTGTCCGGGGCCACCGCCGCCGGGACCTCCGAAACCGCTGCGACGCGGCGTGCTTTGCTGTCTTTCTTGCGTGTTGCTCATGCGATTTCCTCCTCCGACAGCTGCGAGCTGACGATTTCCTTGTATACCGGGCAGGATGAAAGAAGGGAACGATGCGTGCCGATTCCGACAACCTTGCCCTCGTCAAGGACGATGATCCTGTCCGCATCCATGACGGTCCCGACGCGCTGAGCCACAATCAGGACCGTGGCCTCGGCGATTTCATGCTTCAGGGCCGCTCGCAGCCTTGCATCGGTCTTGAAGTCCAGTGCAGAAAAACTGTCGTCGAAGATATATATTTCCGGTCGGCGGACCAGGGCGCGTGCAATGGAAAGCCGCTGCTTCTGGCCACCCGACACATTGGTGCCGCCATGGGAGATGTCATGGCCATACCCGCCGTCCATGGCGTTGATGAATTCATCCGCCTGGGCGATTTCCGCGGATCTCCTTACTTCCTCGTCCGTGGCATCCGGTTTTCCGACACGGATGTTTTCGGCAATGGTTCCGGAAAACAGCAGCGCCTTCTGCGGGACAAAGCCGATTTTCCGACGGAGGCATTCCTGCGTCATGGTCCGGACATCCTGGCCATCCACCAGCACGCGGCCTTCCTCCACGTCATAGAAACGGGGAAGCAAGTTCACAAGGGTGGTTTTTCCCGACCCCGTACTGCCCACGATCGCCGTCACTTCACCGGGCTTCGCCGTGAAGCTGATACCTGAAAGAGCTGGCTTCTCCGCGCCATGGTAGCGAAAGGATACATTTTCGAAAGCCACATGCCCGCGATCAATGCTGCATGCCACTTCGTTTTCCGGGTCCAAGATGCCGGGTTCGGTATCCAGGATCTCATTGACGCGGATGGCCGCGGCGGATGCGCGGGGCAGCATGATGAACAGCATGGACAGCATCAGCATGGAAAACAGGATTTGCATCGCATACTGCATGAACGCCATCAGGGAGCCAATCTGCATGTTGCCCTCATCTATCCGGACGATGCCGAACCAGAGGATGGCAAGCTGGGTGAGGTTCATGATGAACATGAGAACCGGCATCAGGAAGGCCATGATCTTATTGACGGCGATGGCATTGTCCGTCAGATCCGCGTTGGCCTGTTCAAACCGGTCCGCTTCATGCTGCGTCCTGTTGAACGCGCGGATGACCCGGATTCCGGTCAGCTTTTCGCGGAGGACCAGGTTGATGCGGTCGATTTTGACCTGCATCAGCTTGAAAAGCGGAAAACCCTTCCCGGCAACGAATACGATGGTTCCAACCAGGACAGGCATGGCCACGACAAGGATCCAGGTCATCTGCCGGTCCTCATCCAAGGCACGGATAATGCCGCCTATCATCATCATCGGCGCCATGACCATCATGCGCAGGATCATGATCGCCACCATCTGGATCTGCGTGATGTCGTTGGTGGTGCGCGTGATGAGGGTGGCCGTGCCGATTTTGTCGAATTCGTGCAGGGAATAGCTTTCCACGCGCCGGAACACCTTGTTGCGGACGTCGCGGCCAAACCCCATGGCTGATTTGGCGGACAGGAAGCCGGCCAGCAGGGAGCACAGGGTACCCGCTCCGGCAAACAGCAGCATCCAGCCCCCTGTTTGCCAGATATAGGCGGTATCCCCGTTCATGACCCCCTTGTTGATGATGTCTGACATGAGGGAGGGCAGATACAGATCGGACTGCGTCTGTAAAAAGACAAGGATGAGGATGGCGATGATGGAAGCCAGGTAGGGTTTGAAATAGCGAAACAGTTTCAGCATGTTGTTTCATTCTCCTTTTCCTGCGATGGTCCGCATAATGTATCTGAATGGGTTGTCATCCTTTGGTCGTCGAGTGTCGTTTCCATGAAGGTGAATGTTTTTTTCATGATTCGGTTGAGGGAACCGGCGTCTTCCTGGCCCAAATACTCTGAAAGACCCTGAAACACGTTCATCATCACTGTTTCGAAGTATTCATGCCGCCGTCTTCCCTCTTCTGTCAGGAAAACCTGGACAGAACGGCGGTCCTGCGCATCCATCCGCCGAACCACCCAACCCGCCTTCTCCAGCCCGTTGATGAACTGCGTGACCGTCGGGGGGGCGATCTTCATGATCCTGCCGATTTCCGATACCCGTATGCCCTCGCCGGTTTCCAGCTGATGGATGGCCACGGTGGCCATCACGGCCATCTCTCCGGACCTCATTCCGCTTGTGTGGCCCGGCTTGCGCATGACCTGCTTGAACTTCCGGAAGGTTTCCATCAGTTCCCTTGCGATGTCCGCATTCAAAGAACCGTCCGGTCTTTCATCCATCATGTTTCTCTTCCCCCAATGAAGGAGAGCTTGAGTGAAGATTGGGTTTTCATTCGAATGCCTTCTTCCTGTAATTATAGTTCTGTAAGCTAATTTTTAGTAAACCTATTATTTCGTATGGCTAATTATAAACGATGGAAAATTCCGTTGTCAAGGTGCTTTTTGTGAAGTCCCCTGCCATCAAAGGACATTTTCTCCAGAAAACGGACAGCCGTCTTCAAAAACGGATAGTCATCTGCCGGAACCAGGCGTGTAATCACCTGCCTGCTTTGCGAAACGGCCGGGTGGCATGCCGGTGATTTTCCTGAATGTCCGTATGAAATTGGCGTAATCATTGAACCCGCAGGCGGAGCATGCTTCTCCCACGCTGACTCCGCCAAGCAGGAGTTCTCTGGCCCTCGCGACACGCCTGAATGTGACGTATTCATGCATCCCCACCCCTGTGGTCTCGCGAAACAGGGAACACAGGGTGGAAACACTGAGGAAAAACTGCCGCGACAGTGTTTTCAATGACAAGTCACCTTCCAGGTTCCGGTCGATGTGTTCCAGAACAGGGACCAGCTTTGAATGAACCGCCGGCATCGCGGGAACCTCCCTGTCGGTGGCCCGGTGAGCCCGGTTGACCCAAACCAGCAGTTCTGCCAGGCATGCCGCGCGCAGGGCAAGGCATGGTTCTTCCCCTTCCCGGAAAAGCGATTCCATCTTGTCAAGGATTGCTGAGATTTCCACGGAAGCCCGTTCATCTGGCACAACCTTGTTGCAGGAACCGCGGGAACGCCCGTCGAAGCAAGAGAGCAGGTCGAGTCCGAACATGGAAAGTTCCCGCGCAAGCTCCCTCGGAAAGCGCACGGCCACTTTCTCGTATGTGGCGGAAGACCTGGCGGAAAGGTTGTGAAATTCATCGCTCCGTATCACGAAAAGCTGCCCGGGTTCCAAGTCATGCATGCTGTTCTCTATGAAGTAGTCGACATCGCCCGCGACAAACCTGTAAATCTCATACAGCGCGTGCCGGTGGCTTTTCCGCGTTCCCTCCTGCTGCGACGCGTCAGTCGAAGGCGTTCGCCTGGTGTGGATGAATTCGATCTGTCCCGCCATCTGCAGCAGGTTGGTTTCCTTCAGGCTGTTTTCCATTGCAATGTTTCCTTTCATCTTTTCAAGTTTGCATGAAACGCAACATATGCCGGAATGAATGCAAAGTTCATGCAATAATTGTACGATATAATAACCTTGATTGAAAGAAGCCAAATGCAGGCAATAGGGAAAGATAAGACGACTGCACGCAATGG
>CAZFWQ010000203.1:0-7085 GCA_964522755.1 uncultured Oscillospiraceae bacterium
GACTACATTTCCCTTTTTATGCCCCTTGTCGACGTACGTGTGCGCCTCTGCCATCTCTTCCAACGGGTAGATCCTATCAATGACCGGTTTCAGCTTTCCCGACTCCACCAGCTTTTTCAGCAGGATTAAGTCTTCAATATGTGCTTTTGGTGATCCATCATCGACTGTGACATACTGCCCGTTTGGAGTCAGAGCTTTTTCGCAGTGCAAATTTGCTTTTCTTTTCCCAACGGCATTAAAAATAAAATCATAACACTCACCATTGTTCGTAAAATCCTCTTTTGTATAATCAATGACCTGATCGGCGCCCAGAGATTTCACCAATTCTACATTCACGGTGCTGCATACCCCGGTAACTTCCGCTCCAAAGTATTTTGCAAGCTGTACGGCAGAAGTGCCGACCGCTCCGGAAGCCCCATAGATCAAGACCTTGTGTCCTTTTTGGATTTTCCCTTTTCCCAAATAATGCAAGGCCAAAAGTCCACCATAAGGAACTGCGGCGGCTTCCTCGGCATTCGCATTGTCTGGTTTCATAGCCAGCATCCCGTCTTCCGGCATGCATTTGTATTCTGCATACGTGCCAAAAGCAAAACGGTCCCATCCGAAAACGTGATCCCCTTTTGAAAATGATTTGGCTTTTTTACCGACAGACTCAACTTCTCCGGCAAACACCATCCCGAGGATTGGTTGTCTCGGTTTGGCAAAACCAAGCGCCAGTCCCATCAAGAGTCCCATCGGGGACCAGGCAGGAAGTTTGAAACCTCTGATGATGCAGTCACTGGACGTTACGGCCGTGGCAAGGATTTTTATGAGGATTTCATGGTTTTTGGGGATGGGTTTTTCCACTTCCTTGACATGGAGAACTTCAGGTGCTCCATACTTGGTGCATACAACCGCTTTCATTTTCATACCTTTCCCTTTCATGAACACAATCATTTTTGAATCTGGCCGTCAGCAAGCGTTAGTTTCTGTCCTTTGACACCCATCACCAAAAGCCACATGGCCAGAGAAACTTCCGCAATGAAACTAACCGCCATGAATGGGTAGGATATGATTTCGAAGCCCGGCAGAAAGAACCACTGAATCACTGTAAGCAGAAGTCCAAAACAATCAACGATCAACAATATCCCAAGGATTTTAGGAAGAAAACTCGACTTGAAAACAAGATAACCAAGAGGAAGGAGCCAGATGCCATAAGGGATCTGGGCAATCATGGCACCGCTTTTGCGCAAACTGACAAACATAACCGCTTGTGCTTGCAGCTGGCCTGTTTGGAATACTTTCGAATACTCAGCCCCGCTCAATATCAGCAGACTGGCAAATAGATTGAGCGTACTGAGAAACCAAATAGCAAAACCAGCAAGGTTTAGCAACAGAAACAGCAAGGCGATGTTTTTATTCACTGGTTTCAACAACGCATACAAATACCAGGCGGCCAAAAGGAAAAGCACAACGGAGAACAGGCTGATGACAAAACCGAGACGAAATTGCGATTCGTGCGCCATGATCTGATTCATCGTCGCCTGGGCATCCGCAAATGCAAAGCGGCCAAACAGATTTGCAATGATCGAAGCCGCAACATACAGGAGATAATAGAATCCTGCCATTCTTGCGGTCTTGTTGTTTGAATTCATTTTTTCGACTCCTTTATGGATTCGGACTTCAATAGCTAGTCGGTCGTTGCTTTCGCTGAAAGAGCAGCAACGGCAGATGGGTTAAATCCTTTCACAATCAGCCATACCGCCAGAACAAGCTCCTGCAGGCCTGACGGAACAAGCAGGATGATCTGGACAGGCGAAGAAGGACCCATGACGTCGAAGATCGTCATCAAGCATGAAGCCAAATGCAATAGGATTGCTGCGATACCCCAGCCTGACAACCATCGGGGAAGGAGTTTTGCTTGAAAAAACAGGTAATTGTACAACAGGGCGCCCAGACCCCAAGCGAACAACATCAAGACATCTCTTGTCCAGGCACGCGCTGTCTGGATTAATGTGCCAAGAGTTTGTAAATAGGACGCATCCGGAGTTCCTGCCTTTATAAATTCCTGGCTTAATGGTATGAGTGCCAGCAACCCGATGACGGAAACAATTCCGAGCAGGGTTTCAATTATCCTGAACCCGACAGACCAAAGAGCGATGGCTTCATTTTGCTTTTTCAAGACCGGATACAGCCAAATCGCAATGCCGGAACATGATAATGCCATGATCAGCACAAGGAGCGCTCCCATTACCACTTGGTTCCTGTTTCCGGCGACTTGTGCCAGGTAATCCGGACCATTTGCTGCTCCTAAAAAGGCGAAAGTCAGGAAGCCTGCGATGTCGGCAATGACGAATAATATACCCGCACCTAATGTGTTCTTTCTGCTCGTATCCATTTTTATCTCCTTTTCTTTAATACGACCCATTCATTTATTTAGCTGACACTTGCAGCCTTTTATACTGATATCCGACAACTGCTCCAAGGGTGAGAAACCTGATTGCGTTGAATATTGTTCCGATGAAAAAGTAACGCAAGACAAAGCTTGAATCGAGAACACTTGAGAGGACTCCGATCACAATTGCGATGATAGCCAGTACGATAGCGCTTAAGATGACGGATTTTCGGATGGGATTTTTTGTTGGAATCATGTCAAAAAACGAAGCAGGAAATAGCTGACACAGAATCCGATCATCAGGCCGCCAAGCAAAGCCTCAAGCAGCATTGGGAAATAGGAAATCGATAGAGCGTTTCTATACTCCGCGGCGATGGGAGTCAGGGAAATTCCAAAGTTGGCTACCCAGAATCCCAGCCCGCCCACGACAGCCAAAGCCAGCACTTTTCTCCAGAACTTTTGAATTTTCGGCATTTTTCGGTACCCTCCTATTCATGCTGATGAGTTTATATGCCTACCTCGGCAATGGCTGGTTCTTGTTCCTTCGCACCCATAAACAGAAGCCACAAAGCAAGTGAAAACTCCCCGATAAAGCCAACCGCAAAGCTGACATAGGTGATTACGATCCAACTCGGGAAAAGGAAAAACTGCAATGGATACATAAGCCAGGCAAAACATTCAACCATCAGGATGATGCCTAATATTTTTGGAAGATAGCCCGACTTGAAGACCAAATAACCAAGCGGGAAAAGCCAGGCGCCAAAAAATACCTGGGCGATCATGAATCCGTTTTTGTGTAAATTGAGAAAAAACATTGCGAGCGCATTCAGCTGTTCGGGCTGGAATACTTTCAGGAAATCCGACCCATTCAAAAACAACCCTGCGGCAAACAGGTTCAGCATGTTGACGCACTGTACGGCGACACCACCCAGGTTTATCAACAGGAACAGCAAGGCAATGTTTTGATCAACCGGTTTTAATAACGTATATAAAGCCCAGACCGCCAAAAGGAACAAAATGCCGGCGATGATGTCGCTCATAAAACCGATGCGGAATAGCCACTCAAAAGACTGGATATTATTGGCTGTCGTGATGGCATCCCCAAATACAATAAGCTTGATACGCGTTGCATTTGCGAAGATCGTCGCAACAATGTAGATGAGATATAGGACCCCTGCTCTTTTTGCGATTTTTTTGTTCGTATTCATTTTCCTCTCCTATTTCTATTATTTGGATTATACGCACCAGATCGGACATGATTTCATTTGTGGACACAACCCTGTTCCAAAGGCTGCAATACACAGAAATGTTGACGATGGCAATCCTCCTTTCAGTCAGTCAATGCTGATTTACTTTTTGACATCCGACTGTTCCGCCCGGCCAAGTTCGACACGATTGACCGAGACCAATGGCATGCCCAAATCGCGCACTTTTTTGAGCAGCCCATGCAAGTCGGCCTGGTCAATGACCGGGCCGGTCAGAAGTGTATCGCCGTTTTCTTCAAGATCAATGGACAGTCCGTCGAACCATTCTTCCCATTCGTGACCCAGATGACCTTTGATTCTGATTTGATAGATGGATGGCTGGTTTGGGACAAACACATGCTCATTGCTGCTGGAATTCACTTTACACCTCTCGAAAGCCGGTCAAGATACTCCGTACAGACTTTCCAATGCATTCATCATAAACCGGCAGTACGGTGTCACATAGACACGAAAGTGCTGCCGGAGGTGTTGTTTTGAATGGTTGAGAAGTGTTGCTTGATTTTCGAGAAGTGTTGCTTGAATGCGTGAGAAATGCTGCTTTGCATGGCTGAGAAGTGCTGCTTCGCATGGCTGAGAAGTGCTTCTTCGCGTTATTGACAGAAAAATGTACCGTAAATTTATCCATCGAACCTAAATAAGGCCCAGTTTGCGTGCGCAGGCCACAGCTTCTGTGCGTCTGTTTACGTGAAGTTTTTCAAAGATTCTGCGATTATGCCCTTTGACCGTATCCAAGGCAAGAAAAAGTTGATTACAGATTTCATGATTCGAGAGTCCATGGGCTACAAGACGCAGGATTTCCAATTCCCTCTGGCTTAAGGACTCAATCGCAAGTTGTACCGGAGACGAATTGGGAATTCCAGGCATATCGGCACTGGTCTGGAATTCAGCATTCAGTACAACCAGCAGTCTGGCTATATAATCCGGCTGAATCGAGTGTTCGGCTGCTTCGGACAACAGTCTGACCATCGGGATGCCTTCATCCGCAAAAAGACGAATGAACCCTCCCGGTTCCGCCAGCGCCAGTACCTCGTCCAGCAATTTCAAAGCCTTGGCCTTTTCACCCTGCGCATGGAGTGCGATCGCCTGGAGAACCATCACCCTGAGCCGCTCATCCTGCCAATTCATGGCTTCCACATGACGACGATGTGCTTCCAACACAGCCAGTGCCGCGGCGGCATCTCCCCGGGCCAGGTGCACCCGGGCCTGGCTGATGGGGAGATCATGCGTCTGCGCGAGATGCCCGGCTGCCACCAGATCATCCTGGCGAATGAACACCAGCACCTGTGCAGCGGCAACTTCAGCTATCCGGTGCACGAAGTGATGCTGGTGCACGGTTTGCATGGTGTTCGCCAACATGGCGGCCGCACTGGCCACTTCACCGCGAGCCAGTTTCAAGCGGGCGAGAAACACCTCGGAAAAAATGAATCTGTCAATCAAGCGGTCATACTGTTTCGCGAGCTGCAATGCCTGTTGCCCATATGACCCGGCGGAATCCAAATCGTTCCATTCGTAGCAAATGCGGCCTAGGCCTAGATACGCTTCGCTGGTACTTGGATGCGAATCATGATCCCCTATCAGTTGCAGGGAGCGCCGATAGGTCTCCACCGCCGGAAAAAGCCTGTTTTCCAATTCATGCATCTGGCCCAGGCAAAGCGTAGCCAAGCTGGCGTTGAAAATATTCCCGGATGCCTGTGCAATGGATAAGGCTTCCGTATAGATAAGGCCTGCCGTCGCACGTTCTCCCCGAAAATGGTAGGCCATTCCCATGGACCAGGTTGCGCTGAAACGGGGAAGGAGGTTGTCGGGGTGAAGATACTCCAAGGCGCGACGTGCCTGTGCAATCATGGCATCCGACTGGTAACGGGTGAGTGCCAGAGTAGTCCTGGCAGTGGCAATTTGCCCGATGAGATCGCGGGTTTTGTCGTCGTTCTCGCCGCCTTGCAATTCGTTTGCCAAAACTGCCTCAGCTGCCTGCAGTTTCTCTTCAATGCCGGTCGCTTGTCCGGCAGCCAGCGACAGCAAGGCTGATTGCACCCGCAACTGGGGTCTTTCATCCAGCACCGTTGCCGGCAGCGACGCCAGCCAGCGCAGAATAGTGGTCATCACGCCGCCAAAGTGCAGCAGCATCTTCTTGCCAGTGATCAGGCGCTCCGCACTTTCAAAATTATTGGCCGCAGCTGCGTGTTGAAAAGCTTCAATATGCAGGCCATTGCCTTCATACCATCGGCTGGCACGAATGTGGTATGCAGCCACTCCATCCTCGACTTCCTTTGAAGATGCGCTGAGATTCAACCGATGCCGCAGCAATTCGGCAAAAAGATGGTGATATCGGTACCATCGCCGTTCTGTGTCCAACGGGACAATGAACAGGTTGGAGCGTTCGAGGTACTCCAGGATTTCCTGCCCCGAAGCGGATGGTGAACCCATGACAGCGTCACACAGCGGGCCACACAAACGATCAAGAATTGACGTGCGCAACATGAAAGCCTGGATGCTTTTAGGCTGCTGATGCAGGACTTCTTCAAGCAGATAGTCAAGCACAAAATGGTGACTGCCGGTGAAAGATTTGATGAAACCTGCGGTATCGTGATGTCCCTGCATGGAGATCGCAGCCAGCTGCAAACCGGCAATCCAGCCTTCGGTGCGGGCTTCGAGTGCGGCGATGTCTTCTGTGGAAATGCTCAGCCCCACCACCCGGTTGAGAAACTCAGCGGCCTCAGCAGTTGTAAAACGTAAGTCGGCGGCTCGCAGTTCGGTCAATTGACTCCTGGCACGCAACCGGGCCAGGGGCAGATGCGGATCCTCACGGGCGGCAATCACAAGATGCATTTGTGATGGCAGATGCTCAAGCAGAAAGGTGAGAGCCTCGTCAACCGGTTTGGCATCAATCAAGTGGTAGTCGTCAAGGAAGAGGATGAAAGGGTCCGGGATGGTGGTGATTTCATTGAGCAGGGCCGTCAGAATCGATTCGACGGATGGTGGCTGGGGGGATTGAAGCATACCCAGCACCCCCGCTCCGATCTTCGACATCATCGTCTGCAAAGCGGCGACAAGGTACGTCAGAAATCGGATGAGATCGTTGTCGCCTTCATCCAGGGACAGCCAGGCAACCGGCCGTCCACAAACAGCGCTCCATTCGCAGACCAGCGTGGTTTTCCCAAATCCAGCCGGAGCAGAGAAGACGGTCAGTTTGCGGTTTGCAGAGAGACCCGCATTCAGCCGCTCGATCAGGCTGGGACGGAGGACAATATTAAGCCTTGGCGGAGGGACATGCAATTTCGTGATTAAAACTGGCGTAGACATAAACGAACACCAATTTCCACAGCGAGATACATACTCAACCTTGATTCACATATTGGCTTCATCATATCATATGTTGACTCTGGTGATGTTTGATTCATTGTAACTATTCAGTGTTATTCCTTTCGCATAATGGCCGTTTGCTG
>CAZFWQ010000204.1:0-7056 GCA_964522755.1 uncultured Oscillospiraceae bacterium
TCTGTGTCCGCGCCAAGCTTTCATATGCCCGGTCCACGCTGTCACTGGCCTCCTTGTCCGGCATCCTCTTCATGATTTCCGACCAGCCGGAAGACTATGCTGCCGAGCGGATCAGGATGATCCGCCAGACTCTGCCGCCACTGGCAACCATGACGGCAGAAACAGCACCTGTTGACTACACGACACCGGCTTGGCCAGCCAACGACAGGACCAACCAGGAGCCGGCTGTCAGCCAGCGGCCATTCAGCACCTTGTGGTGTTTCCATTTCCGCAGGGGAGGCCAGAGCTGGGCGGCTGCTGGATGCACGGGGCCAAAATGCCGATATAAGCTGGCATGTTGCAAATACTGGGGAAAGTGACGAGGGGGAGGGCTGCAATGATGGCCAAAAGTGCAATGATGGCCAGGACTGCAATGACGGCTTGGGCATATTCCGCAGTCCGGCGACCCTATTGCAAGTAAATATGGGTTTCAGCCAGCCTGATGCGAACCTGGAATTGTTCTTCCAACAGATAGAATGATGAGATAGCCGCAAAATAGCTGCAAAAAGGCTGTCAATTGATCGTGAACAACCGTAAAACAGCCGTTGATTGACCTTGAAATTGCTTGAAACTACAGAATAATCATCATTTCATCCCGGTTGACTCAGGACAAGAGATCCTGTAGACTCTTTTCATCTGTGCATAAGCGCTTGCGCAAATGGGTGCCGGAATACGCACCGGATATCACCGCGCCATGTGAGGTGAATTCTTGCATTTCAGATTCACAGCGAGGAACGATTGATGGGCTTCATCATGCCGGCGCCGATCATCCTGCGATCATCCTGTGAGTGTACGGAGGGTTCGGATTGATACGGAAACTGACATTGAAGGATCTCGCGTGGCCCATCTTCGTTGAGAATATTCTTGCCAGGGGCATGGGGATTGTAAATATAATCCTGCTAAGCAAGTATAACGTGGAAGCCGTCGCTGCGGTCGGCGTAGCCAACCAGTTGGGCATGTTCATCAACATGTTGTACATGTTCGTTCCGCTGGGAACCGCGGTTGTCGTATCGCAGTATCTTGGCGCGGGCAACAAGCAGCGCGCTGCCACGGCATCGAGTGTCGCCGTCACCCTCAATGCGGGTATCGGCATCGCTGTGGGGATTCTCGTGCTGTTGTTCCACCATCCCATCCTCATCCTGATGGGACTAACCGGACAAGTGCTGGCATACGCAGACACTTATTTCGCGATTGTCGGCGGTCTTAGCATCCTGCAGGGACTGAATTTCACATTTGGCACCATCATGCGCAACTATGGAAAAGCCCGTGCACCCATGTTTGTCTTTCTCGGGATGAATCTCTTCAATCTGTTCGGGAATACGATCATCATCCTGCATCCTTTCGGGCTGCCGGATCTGGGGTTGGCCGGCATTGCAGGCTGGACCGCTTTTGCACAGGCGATGGGTCTTGTGGCGATGATTGCATGCGCATTGCACTACAAGATCCGCCTGCATCTTGAAAAGCCGTTCCCTGCAGCCGCCATTCGCGAGATCCTGCGCATCGGCATCCCAGGGTCGGGAGAAAGTCTCGCCTACAGCATCGCCAACATCAGTCTGACCTTCTTTCTGACTTCTCTCGGGACATCTGCCTTGGCGAGTTTCGCCTATGCGTCGAACCTGATAGGTTTTATCCAAACCGCCGGATTCGCAGTGGGGCAAAGCACGCAAATCCTTGTGGGACGCCTCGTTGGCGCGGGAGACTACGACGCTGCATACAGGTTGGGATTTCGGGCAACTTGGATTGCCATGGGCTTGAATATTTCCGCAATGGTTTGCCTGATGGCTTTACAGCAGCCGATTCTTCGATTGTTCACCTCAAGTGCGGAAGTGATGACAATCATTTTCTGGTGTTTCATAATTGACCTTGTGCATGAGTTTGGCCGGCCATTCAACTTGGTCATCGGCAGCTGCATCCGAGCTGCAGGGGATGTGAAATGGTCCATCGCCGTCAGCCTTTCCACCATATTGCTGGTATCGATACCTCTTGGCTTCCTGTTCACTCATGTAATGCATTTCGGGGTACCGGGCGTGTTTTTGGCATTGTGCGTGGAAGAGTGGCTGCGCGGACAACTTATGACATGGCGCTGGCGTTCGCGCAAATGGGAAGTAGCGGTACTCGTAAAACCGATCTACCTGAATTTTACCAAATCTACTTGAATTTCATCAATTATGCCAGAATCTCACCAATCAACATGAATTTCATCAACTATGCCAGAATTTCGCCAATTCAACATGAATTCCATCAATTCAATCTGAATTTCACCTATGAATGACCTGCGGTGCTGGTTCGGTGAATGTGTGAAATCGGGCTCGTTTTCGATGGTTATCATATAAATATATTTCTATATGTATATTGACTCTTTTCTATGTTGAGTCTATATTGATAGAAGAACTTCTATTACATATATGACTTTCGATAATTCAAGCATGTATTACTATGCAGCATTGTCCGTTTGCATCTCACTTCATCACTTCAACCAACTCAATTCAAATGGAGGGCAGTCATGATCTCATACGTCGACTACATCCCACTCATGAAAGCGCTGGCTGACGAAACAAGGCTGCAAATCATTGACATGCTTTCCTGCGGTGAATCTTCCTGCGCATGCAAGCTGCTTGAGCATTTCGCCTTCACGCAGCCAACTTTGTCCTATCACATGAGAATTCTGACTGAAAGCGGTTTGGTCAAAGGGGTTCGCGATGGGGCCTGGATGCGCTACACACTGGTCGGGGAAAAGGTCTCGGAACTGAAACAGTTCATCTCCGATTTGACCGGGGCAAAAAGCGCAATGCTTTTCGAGGCCCCACAACACAAGCAAACATCCTGATAAAGACAACCTGATGAAAACATCCTGATGAAGACAACCTGATGAAAACATCCTGATAAAGACAACCTGATGAAGACAACCTGATAAAGACCTGGAGTGCAAAACAACCATGATAGGAGGGCATGAACTTGTTCACTTACATCCTGTATGCCATAACCGCCGTTTTGCTGCTGCTTTCATTCCTGAAAGACAAAAACAAAACCAGATTGTCGTTGAAAAAAGCGTGGAAAGCTTTTGAAAACATCCTGCCCCAGTTCCTTTCCATCCTGATCATCATCGGGGTCATGCTGGCCGTGTTAAGTCCGGAAGTGATCGCGTCGCTCATCGGAAAACAATCCGGATGGTTCGGCATGATCATTGCCGCCGCCATCGGCTCCATCACCCTGATACCAGGCTTTATCGCATTCCCGCTCGCATCCGCCCTGCTCAAGAGCGGTGCCGGGTTCATGCAGATTGCCGTTTTCATTTCCACACTCATGATGGTTGGCATTGTGACACTTCCGGTTGAAATGAAATATTTCGGGAAAAAGGCGGCCATTCTCCGAAATGTTCTGGCATTCGCGTTCTCCTTTGTTGTCGCGATGGTGATCGGGGTGGTGCTGCAATGAAAAAAATCATCATGAGATATAAGGTATTCATCATTTTGCTGCTTTTGAACCTTGTCCTCCTGATCGCCTTTCCGGCATTGGGAGTGAAATCCTTCAGCCTGACCGGGCAGAGCCTGTTGGAGATGCTGTCCATCATTCCACCCGTGTTCATTCTCCTGGGCCTTCTGGATGTGTGGGTGCAGCGGGAAACCATGATCAAATGGATGGGAGAGAAATCCGGCATCAAGGGCATTGCCATCGCGTTCTTCCTTGGTTCGGCAGCAGCAGGCCCCCTTTACGCGGCATTCCCCATTGCCGGCGTTCTTTTGAAAAAAGGCAGCAAACTCAGCAATGTCCTCATATTCATTGGCGCATGGTCCACGACGAAAATCCCCATGCTGCTGTTTGAAGCTTCTTCCATGGGTTGGAAGTTCATGGTTACCCGGTTTGTTGTGGATCTCTTCGGTATCGCAGCGATAGCCTTCATCACGGAAAAAGCGCTGAATAGAAAAGATATCCTGGATATCTATGAGAAGGCAGGAAAGGAAATCGGCAAATGAAAGAAACGAATGACACAGGAAAGGAAATCGGCAAATGGAAAGGCGGAACAAAATGATGAAGCCATATATCGACCGTGAAAAATGTGCGGCGCAGCAAGTTATCTGTCCTCCTTTGACGGACTGTCCCAAGATGGCGTTTTCCTATGTGGAAGACGAGGATGAGCCTTTGGGCGGCAGATTGGAAATTGACCTTGAAAAGTGCGATGGCTGCGGTATTTGCGTTGATATCTGCTGCGGGCACTGCATCGAGTTGAGATTGTGATGGGATATGATTGAAGTAGAATGAGATAAGATGAGATGGGATATGATTGAAGTTGAATGAGATAAGATGAGATGGGATATGATTGAAGTAGAACAAGATGAGATTGAAATGGAACATGATTGAAAAAAATGTATCGCCATGGGAAAAGGGAGTCTCATTATGGAAGAGAAAGAGCGCTATGGTTTCATCATGTGCGTGTGCACCGGAAAATGTCCGGGTTTCAAGGCAATGGACATTTGGGATTTCATCAACCAGGTCCGCGTGGAGTTGCCCGTGGAATATGCCATCATCCATCCACAGCTCTGTGAAGAAGACGGGGACAGATTTCTGGCGGATTACCTGCAAGCGCATCGAAAGGTAATCATTGGAGCCTGTGCCCCGAACATGCAGAGAAAAATGTTCAGACAAGCTTTTCAGGATGCCGGCCTTGATGTGGAAAAGGACAGTGTCATGCTTGACATCCGTGACATGTCCAATGAAAAGGCGTTTGGCATTGTGAAAAGTGCGCTGACAAAATTGGGCTTTGAAGGAGAGGCGGACTGATGAGTGATTCCACGTTCATGGGCGTTCCAAGAGACAAGATTGACTGGAGTCCCAGAATCGATCTGGAAAAGTGCAACAATTGCATGGAATGCGTTGTATTTTGCCCCCATCAGGTGTTTGCCGTGGATGAAGAAGCCGAGAAGAAGGTGTCAGTCGGAAATCCCAACAACTGCGTCGTGTTCTGCCGTGCCTGCGGCAAGGCTTGCGGGCCTGATGCCATTGAGTTTCCGGGCAAAACCGAGACGACGGCACATATCAAGACGGTCAGGAAAGAGGCGGCGGAAAATGAGTAAGGCGTGCGCCATTCTACCCTGCAATGGATTGGACAAGTGCACCGGGGGCATTTCCAGGGAAATCGCCCTCCTGCTGTCGGAACAGGCGGACGGCAAGATTCTTTGCCCCGTCTTCTACCGGGTTGCCGATGCGCGATACAACAAAATTGCCGATGAAATGCCGTTGATTGTGGTGGATGGCTGCGCCACCCGCTGTGCGAGCAAACTAGCTGCTGAAAAAAACCTCAAGGTGGCCAATAAAGTCAACATCACGGAAGAGGCAAAAACCAGAGGAATTGTCCTTGGTGATTCACTTCGCCTTGGCGAAGCGGAATGCAGACTCGCGCAGATCATTGCCGATGAGCTGCGGCAAGCGCTTTCGATGGAAGATACAGAGGTTGGGATAGTCAGCAGCTTCCCCTTTCCTGAGACAATTGAGTATGAGGCATACAAAAAAGACAAGTTTGTATTCAAACTGCCCAAGGAAGGCTTTCAATTCAATGAAAACGATTGTTGGGTCTATGTTTCAGGGAATATGGCAAGGGTGGGCGTGACGGATTATGTCCAGCAGAGCTTGTCCGACGTCCTGTTTTTCACGCCTCCGCCTATTGGCATGGATGTCGAACAGTTTGGTGAACTCGGTACCATTGAGTCCGGGAAAGCTGTGTTCGAGGTCATTTCACCGGTTTCCGGAAAAGTCGTGGCAGTCAACCAGTCCCTTGTCACCTCGCCGGAACTGGTCAACCAGAATTCCTACGAAGAAGGATGGATTGCCGACTTGGAGCTGAGCGATTATGAAGGAGACCAGGAACTGCTGCTTTCGTTCGACGGTTATTTCCCAATTCTGAAGAGAAAGGTGGATGCATTTCATGTCAGATAAAATCATGGTCGTTCCATGCAGCGGCATGGGAAAAGTGTACGGGCTTGTTGGTCGGGAAAGCACTTTGCGGGTAGTGCGTGAGTTGTGCCATGATGATGCCGACACCCTCTGCCTGGCCTATCTTGTGACCGGAGACGAGGATGCTTCCGCTCGAATCAAGGGAGTAAAGTGCATTACATTGGATGGATGTCCGGCCCTGTGCGCAGCGAAAAGCGTGGCTCTCGCCGGTGGAGACGTGAGAAGAAAACTGAAGGTCCTTGACGCATTCAAAAGGCACAAAGGCGCCAAACCCGGCACGGCTACCGAACTTTCTGAAGAGGGGTGGCTTATTTCCGATGAGTTGGCCGATGTGATAGCTGCCGCAGTCCTGGAATTGAAGGCGGAGGTACTGAAAAATGGTTGAAAGCACACTTGAAATCGGAATTATATCCTGCAGCGGAGAAGATTGCCTTGGTGGAACCATCTCCAGATTGGCTACCCGCATGATGCTTGAGGAAATGGCAGACAATGCGGTGACGATTTGCCTTCCCCTCTATCTGGCAGGCGGAGAAGAAGAGCGGTCCTTCGCGAGAGATTATCCCACCATTACCGTTGATGGCTGTTCAAAATGCTGTGCCAGACGTGCAACGGAAAAATACAGCGGCAAGGTTACCGAATCAA
This sequence comes from uncultured Oscillospiraceae bacterium, assembly GCA_964522755.1. Lineage (GTDB taxonomy): Bacteria > Bacillota > Clostridia > DSM-8532 > DSM-8532 > JAEWSN01. The sequence goes on from CAZFWQ010000204.1 coordinate 6,631, forward strand.
TTGATGTGTCTGCTTTTGTCGGCAAGGACAATGCAGAGTCCGCAGGTCTGTCCACAAGGGATCTGACCGAAGAGCACCACGAAATGGTGAAGAAGGTTTATGGCGAGATTAAAACGAAGTTCGACTCGATCGTGAACGCGAAGGTGGGAGGAACCTGCTGTGGGTGACAAGATGAAGAAGGTGCTTGTCATTTTATTGATCCTGGTCGGAATCGGGGCCATTTTTCTTGTGAAGAACTTCGGGGATAATGCTTCGGTTAATACGGAAGACACGACAACAACCGTAAAGGATGGTTCGGTCGATCCACTCTATCTTAAAGCTGAATTTGATTTGAATGCCACCGAAACGTTTGACTTGACTGGACTCCTTGCCAATAAAATGCCTTTGGTCATCGATTTCGGTGCAGACACCTGCATTCCCTGCAAG
>CAZFWQ010000205.1:0-238 GCA_964522755.1 uncultured Oscillospiraceae bacterium
GACGAAAGGAAACGGAAGAAGCAAATGATGCACTATTCGCACGAAAAATGGCTCCCTGCCGGGAACCCTATTGTTTGAAGCAATGCGATTGCAGCCATCCGCCCTTTGATTAGGACGAAAAGCCTTTGCATTTGTCAGCCCTTTGATTATGACGAAAAGCCTTTGCAGCCATCCGCCCTTTGATTAGGACGAAAAGCCATTGCCAACCGTCAACCCAGCGCCGCGACAAACCTGCGCA
>CAZFWQ010000205.1:248-7010 GCA_964522755.1 uncultured Oscillospiraceae bacterium
TTGGCCTGGCCGAGTGCGATGCCGACAAGCGGGTCTTCCATCCCCTCGAATTCGACGGACAGCACGCCGTCGTATTCCGCGCGCTTCAGCAGCCGCAGGCACTGGGTGATCGGCGCGTTGCCATGTCCGATGATGGCTCCGCGCAGATAGTTGCCCGCTCTGGACGGAAACCATCCCTCACCCGGATCCGCTTCCAGTCCTGATTTTATGTGAAAATCCTTCGCATGGACGTGGAATGCGTATGGCAGCGTGCGGGCGACCGCTTTTACCGGATCTTCGTCGGCACAGAGGAAATTGCCGATGTCAACCAGCAACCCGAAGTTGGGGTGGTTGACGGCTGCAACGAGTTTCTCGACTCGTTCGCTGTCCTGCGAGAAATAACCATGGTTCTCCACCATCGTGCGAATGCCGAAAGTGGATGCGAACTCAGCCACAGCACGGCATCCGTCGGCAAGGACATGTACCAGCGCATCAAAGCTCTTTGCGCCTGTACGCCCCTTTGCAGGCCCGTATGTCGCATCGTGGCGCATGCCGGGAGAACCCAGGATGGCGGCCACGCGCACTTCATCCTTCAGACGTTCGACTTCGGCCTTCCAGTCCCCATTGGAACCGTTCAGAAAGTCAGCTCCGATGGTGTAATTGGCGACCTTGATCCCTACCCGGTCACATTCGGCACGTACCTTCGGTGCGAAACCTAGGAGCGTTTCACCCTCCGGAAGGGCGAGCGTTGAGAATTCCAATACGTCAAAACCCATTTCCTTGGCCTTTGATATGACTTCAAGCTGGGTCATGGTCCCATTCGATACGAGTCTGTGAAAGCTGTAGGAACTTACGCCGATTTTCATATCATCCTGCTTTCCGGAAGGGCAGCCGCTCAATCGGGCAACGCATGCCCCCCCAATGATTGTACCCATTGTGATCCAATCTGTCACGAAATGAATTGTCCCGGCAACAGGAACGTTGGCGAATTCGCCATTGATATTGTATGATAAGGTATGACATCAAGCACATCCGTCAACCATCAACCGTCATCCGTCAACCGTCAACCATCAACCGTCAACCATCAACCGTCAACCATCATCCCATTTATTTGAAAGGCAATCACCATCATACCAATGCGTACGGGAGGAAAATCAAATGGCCAAGATACTGGACTGCGAGTTGAGCAGGGAATATCTTTTGCGGCATGTGGGCAACCTGTCACAGGTTGCGGGCATCAGGTCCTTCACGATGAACGAGGGAAAATCCGAAGGCTTGAAGGCCTTTGAGATCAATACCGGGAGCGGTCTGGAAGCTGTCGTGCTGGAGGGGAAGTGCTTGGATGTCGCCGGCATGAAATACAAGGGGATCAACCTCAATTTTCTGACAAAACCCGGCCTTGTGGCTCCACAGTACGCGAGCCAGTACGGTTCCGAGTTTGTGCGGAACTTTCAGGGCGGAATGCTTTACACATGCGGCCTGTCGAATGTTGGCACTGCTTGCACCGACATGGGCAATGCCTATGGAAGCCATGGACGGATCGGCAGCATATCCGCCGAAAAAACCGGTATGACAACCGGCTGGCATGGCGATGAATATCTGATGGAATTATCCGGGGAAATGCGGGAGGCAGCCCTGTTTGGCGAGAATCTTGTTTTGCGGAGGAGAATTTCCACGCAGTTGGGCGCACGATATATCCGGATACACGACATCGTGGAAAACCAGGGATTTGAAGCGCAGCCGCTCCTCCTCCTCTATCATTTCAATTTCGGATACCCATTACTCAGTGAAGGCGCAAGAGTTGTCATTCCCAGCGTTAAAGTCACGCCTCGCGATGACGAAGCAGCCAAAGGCCTTTTTGACTATAAAACTTTTCGCGCCCCCATCGACGCGTTCAAGGAGCAGGTGTTCTACCATGAAGCGGCTGCCGGCGAAAGCGGCGATACAGTTGCCGCACTCGTCAATGACCGGCTGCATTTGGGCGTGTACATCAAGTACAATGTCCGTCAGCTGCCCAGGCTGATTCATTGGAAATCAATGGCATCCGGTGACTACGCCCTGGGCATCGAACCCTCAACCTGCCTGGTGGAAGGACGCGCAAAGGAACGCGAACGCGGAGATCTGAAGTATCTTGCCCCGTTTGAAGAAAAAGCGTTTGAACTTGAAATCGGTATTTTGGACGGCTCGGATGAAATAGACGCGTTTGAAAAGCGTGTTCAGAGCATGTTGGCCAATCAATGATTGGCTGACCGTTCGCAGATAATCATTTGAATTGTCCGCAGGAGGGTATCATATAAGCATGGGGTATTCACCTGTTTCCGTGACGGCATAAAAACGGATCCTCACATAGGAAGGGGTGTGGACCATGAACGTTTTCAGCAGGTCGATCTCGCTTATTTTCAAAGGCGCGGGGAAAGCCGTCAGCACTTTCCCTGCTTCGGTTGCCTGCGCAATTGGGTTCACGATTGTTACGATTATCAGGATCGCAATTGACTGGCAGCAGCAGGAACCCTACAATTTCCTTTTCAACAGCCTTCACTGGTCTTTCGCCCTCGGGGCCGTTTTCAGCCTTGTCCCGATAACGGCGGCACGGAACCGCGTCGGCAGCACAATATCCATCCTGCTGGCCAATATCCTGGGGATCATGGCCGCATTGGCCGCATTTCTGGCACTCTATCTTCCGGGGGGCATCGTTTCGGAGGGCTCACGTTATGCCAGGCTCTCAAACCTTTCCATGTCCCGTGTCGGTGCCGCCATTCTCGTGAGCCTCATCACATTCATCATTCTGGCAGGCTATCCGAAAGACCAATCCGACTTCTCCCGTTCCTTTTTCATGACGCTCAAGGCATTCTTCATCGCCCTGCTCTACGGCGCGGTCATCATGAGTGGAACCTCCGGCGTGGCAGGCGCTGTCCAGACCCTCCTTTACAGGGGGATGAGCGAAAAAGTCTATCAGTATATCGGCACGCTGGTCGGCTTCCTGGCCTTCACTATTTTCATCGGGTATTTCCCGGATTTCCGTAAAGGACAGGTGGATGAACAACGGGAAATCGCCCAGAAACAGCCAAGATTCATTGAAATCCTTTTTGGAACCATCATGATTCCGATAGTCCTGGCACTGACCGCCATCCTGCTGATCTGGGCGGGCCGGATAGTGATAACCGGCTCATGGCCCGTTTTCACACAGCTTTCCAGCATTGCCGCCAGCTATGCGCTGGGCGGGATCTGGCTCCACGTCATGGTCACCCGCCACGAGTCCGGATTAGCCGCATTCTACCGAAGGTTTTATCCTATCACCGCACTGGTGATCCTTGCATTCGAGGCTTGGGCGCTCATCAACCAGTTGAACAAAGTCGGCATGAAGACAGACAGCTATTTCTTCGGCCTGATTCTGGTGATGGCAGTTGCCGCGGTGGTGCTGCTTCTTGCCGTGAAGGAGAAGGCCCATGTAACGATTGCCCTGATTATCTGCGTCCTGGCAGTTTTTTCCGTTTTGCCTGGGCTTGGGTACCAGGCGCTGCCTGTCGCTTCACAGTCCCATCGTCTGGAAAAACTGCTGACAAGCCAGGGCATGCTTGAAGGCATCGAATTGAAGCCTGCGTCCATCCTGCCCGTCCAGTCAGTTCGCGAGCAGATCACGGATTCCGTTGACTATCTTTCAGGCGTTGAAAACGCGAAACTCCCGGCTTGGTTTGACAAGCGCCTCGTTGACAATTCGCAGTTCAAGGCAAAACTGGGTTTCGACAAGATATGGCCAACTGAAACGGGCAACCCCGATTACAATTCCGGATACGTCGGCAGTTCCCTGATATTGTCGCCCGTCGCCGCAAACATCAGCAATTATCAATGGGCTGTAAGCATGCAGGACAACTCCGGGAAAGGGGAACCATCGGTAACGATAGAAGGCGACAAGGGAACATACCTGATCAGGTGGACGATGAACCCCCCGTCCGGCATACCGTCCTTGAAGATTGAACTGGACAATCGCGTTATCCTCGAGAAGGACATGAATGAATACATCGACAGGCTTTCCACGGCGTTCCCGCCAAGCAGGTTGAATCCTGTATCGGCCTCTCTGGAAGATATGAGCCTTGCGCTGGAAACCCCGGAAGTGACAGTCCTCCTGGTTTTCAGCAATATCGACATAAATGTTGATCCGAGCCAGGATGTGACGAATTACTGGTTCAACCTGAGCGCGCTGTATATGGCCGAGAAGCCGTGACTTCAGGCTGTCAACGGTTTGGATCGGCTTCATCGGAAATCGTTTCCGGATACAAAAATACGTCATGAACTGATGTTATTTGCCGGGTCATAGTGGTAAAATCAAACCATAATGATAGGAAGCGATGATTATTCAGGAGTATCTGGACGCTTGTATCCTGAATGGAGCGAATAGCGTAACCGGCCGCATAGGGGTCGGTTTTTGTTTGAGGAGGGAGTGATTGGCATGGCAATGGTCGAAGTGAACAGAACAATCAATGCTTCTTTGGATGACGTCTGGAAAGAAGTAAGCTCCTTTGGCAACCCTGTTGGCACGATAAATGTTACTGTCAACAATCCTGGAGACCCTGCGAAAAACGGCGTCGGCTGCGACCGGGTCATCACGTTCGGAAATCGCCAGATTCATGAGCTGATTGAAGAGGTTGAACCCAAACGCTCATTCAGTTATTCCATCCTGTCCGGAGCCCCAGTGAAAAGCTACCACGGGCAGGCGGAGTTTCTCAGAAACGGCAACAGGACCAGCGTACACTGGTCCGGAGAGTTCAAGGCGAAAATTCCCGGCACATCCTGGCTTGTCGCACGGCAATCGAAAAAGAACATCAATACGCTCATCAATGAATTGGAAAGAACAAGCAGGCACTGAACCAGTTCATGACTAACAGGAACCGAGGATACGCCTTCCGGAGATGCGGAAATCGTTCATTTTGAGTTGGCCGGGCAGCCTTTTGAAGCACAAAGACAGGTTCGGCGTTTCATGGCAGATTGTTCCGGAAAACATGGGTGATCTCTTATCAAACGGCTCAAGGGAAGAAATCAAAAGGGTAACGGAAGCTTTCCTGAAAATGAAGAAGCTTGATCTGGCCGCTTTGGAAAAAGCGCGCCTGGGCATCTGAACCGGCAGGAATAAATGAGCATGTCCCGCATGGCAAGCAAGCCAATGCGGGACATCTTTCATTATCCGGCACCCAGTTCGAATCAATGTCCTATGAAAACGCCATTGCGTCAGGTGAAGAGTCCCACAGCGTCAGATACGGCCTCGCCATCCAACTTCCAGCATCTTCAGATAGTTCTGAACAGGCACATAGTCGGGTATGCTGTTCCCTGAACCTAGCGCGTACCCTCCTTTTTCGTCTGCCTTCCCAAGCAGGCAGGCAATATAAGCTTCCAGTTCCTCTTCCGTGCTCCTGCACAGCCTATCCAGATCGATCCCGCCCAGAATGGCGATTCTGCCTCCATAAAGCCTCAACGCTTCTTCAACAGACAAAATTGAATCTTCATAGGAATGCTTTGCATCGATTTTCACGTCTTCAATCAAGTCCTCCATAATGGATGAAAGCTGACCGCAGGAATGCAGTATGCAAGGTTTTCCGGCTTCATGGATGATTTGGGAAAGCGATTTGTGCACGGGCAGCACATATTTCCTGAGATCTTCCGTACTGACCAGTGTCTGCGTGTTGTATCCCATGTCATCACTGATGACTACGGCGCCCACCTCCCCGATGGAGGACATTCCCCGGTACATTGCCTCGTACAGCACCCGAACGCGTTCAAAAATCGCTTCGACAAGCTCCGGTTCGTCATGAAGCATGATGCAAAGACCCGTGTATCCCGTGAGCATCTGTACCGTTTCAAAAATGCCCCAGACCTCGGCTATGATTTTCATCCCTTTTGGAAGAAGGGGAATGACTGATTCAAACTCCTTATATCCTATGGATGAAGGCTCGATCCACGGATATTCCCCAAAAGACTTCCAGTCCCGTATCGGATACGGGGCAGATGTGTCAATCAGGCTTCCCAGCTTCAGATCAAACGTGGGCCATACCGGCACGTAGTCATATCCCGCCTTGTAATAAAACTCCACGGTGGACTCCCTGCACGTTATTTTTTTGCCGAGGAGCTTCTCCATGGTTCCGGAATTGACAAAAAGCTCATAAAACGGGACAAAATCCGGTTTGCCATCTCTTGCAAGGACCTTCAGCAGACGACTGAAATCCGGCTGCGGCTTCCTGATGATATCTTCCAATCCCCTGATTTTCATATCCATCTCATTTCATCCCACCTTTATCATGGGAAGGTTGAAGTATTCCCGATAGGCTCCGACCATGGCCATGTAGTTTTCAATCGATATGCTCTTTGAGATTGCATTGCTGGCGCAGAATACGTGCCCGCCGTTTCCCAATCCTTTTTCAATGCATTCCACCGTAAGGCCGCGAATTTCTTCCGGAGAGCAAAAGCTCAACATGTTGCCGCAGTCCATGTTCCCGAAAAGTGTAATCCTGTCCCCGTACATTCTTTTCAGTTTTCCCAGTTCCATTCCGGCATGCATGTCTATTTCAATGCATCCGTCCACTTCGCATCCGATCAGGTAATCGTCTATCACCGACCACAGGTTTCCATCGCTGGCGTTGATTGCATGTCTGCCGGACTCATGAATGATGCGGGACAGTTTCCTCACTTCCGGAACAATGAATGTCCGATAGCATTCGGGCGAAATAACCGGGGTGTTTCCCGCGAAATCACCGCCGACTATCAATTGCTCACCGCCCGATCCAATGAATTTAC
>CAZFWQ010000206.1:0-7006 GCA_964522755.1 uncultured Oscillospiraceae bacterium
GAAAACCGGATGCCCCCGTTTTTGATTACAGAAGCTATTTTAAGGATATGACTATTCCGGAGGGGGTAAAGATTGAAAGTGACGGTGTGCTGAATCTACCCGGCTCAACTCACCACTTTACCCATTTAATTTCCCCTTTGCGCAATATATACGATTTAGAAGATATTATGCAGTTTCCGATTTACAAAAAGCCCGAGTACTATGATTTTTCCTCTATGAAGGATAGGGTTGCGCAAGTTCACCAAAGCGATAAGGCAATTATCGCATGGGTAGGGCGGTTCTTTGAAACAAGCTGGCCATTGCGCGGTTACGAAAATATGCTCGCTGATATGCTCACAGAGCCTGAAATTGCCGACTACTTTCTTAATCTGCAACTTGATTGGAATATGGCATTTGCCGAACATGCAGTAAAAGCGGGTGCTGATGCGCTCTATTTTGGCGATGATGTGGGCAGTCAAAAGGGTATGACCTTTTCGGCTGACTTATGGCGCAAAATGATTAAGCCAAAGTGGGCAAAGGTGTTCTCCCTTGCAAAATCAATCAATAAAAATATAGTGCTGTGGTACCATTCCTGCGGCGGTATTGCCGAAATCATTCCCGACTTAATCGAAATCGGATTGGACATCTTAAACCCCATTCAACCCGAATGCATGGACATTTATGCCATACAGAAAAAGTACGGCGACAAGCTGAGTTTTGACGGCGGACTGGGAACACAAACCGTCATGCCTTTTGGCACACCCGAGCAGGTCATGCAGGAAACCAAGCGTCTTGTCGAAGTGTTTGGTGTAAATGGCGGCTACATACTTGCGCCCACGCACGTGTTAGAGCCGGAGGTTCCGATTGAAAACGTAGATGCGTTCATCAAAACGGCAAAACAAGTTTGCGTTAGGGCATGACTCCATTGAGGAACCGGTACATGGGGCCTGACCCCATTGAGGGCGCTTGTGAACCCGCCGCAAATGTTTCACATTGCTGCAGACGATGAACAGCTGGATTCAATCAGGCATAAATATTCCGGGATATTGAAGGTTATCTCCAAACCGATCACCGCGTCCAGAATACTGGATTCCATTTCGGAACTGCTCCATCATCAGGAAGGCAGTACCAGGCCCGTTCTGCAGGACGCCCAGATCGCGGAGATATGGCAGCGCGCTTCCTCCCGCATCCTTCTCGTCGAGGACAACACGGTCAATCAAGAGGTCGCCTCCCAGATGCTCGAGTCGGCTGGCATGATCATTACGATTGCGAAAAATGGGCAAGAAGCCTTTGATTTGGCGCGTGAGCATGACTTCGACCTGATATTGATGGACATCCAGATGCCTGTCATGGATGGCCTTCAGGCGTCCCGGGCGATTCGAACCATACCGCAGTACGCAATCGTACCCATTCTGGCGATGACGGCAAACGTGTTTGAAGAAGACCGGCAGAAGTGCCTGGATGCCGGCATGAACGACCACATCGCCAAACCTGTCGATATCAGCGACTTGTATGCAAAGCTCATTCAATGGCTGCCAATAAGGGAAGCACTTTCGGAGAAGCAGATTTCCGTTCATCCGGTTTTGTCTTCCGACCCGGCGGCGGGGCAGGACTCGAAGGCCATGCTGATGCTGCGTTGCCTGGAGGGGCTGAATCTTGAATTCGGCCTGAAATCGGTGCAGGGCGATTTGCCGCATTTCATCAGGCTTGTTGGCATGTTGTATGACAAGCATTTGATGAGCAGTGAAGAAATTCGAACAGCTTTTCAATCGGGTGACAATGTCGGCGTGCAGAAAGCCGCTCACTCACTGAAAGGCGCTGCCGGCACGCTTGGCTTCCATGTGATTCAGAGTCTCGCGAATCAACTGGAACACGCCGCTGCAAACACCGAGCCTGATACTGTCATCAGTTCTTACATTGACAGCCTGACCCTAGCATTCGATCGGTTGCTCTATCATCTCTCGACCATGCTTCCGAAAATTTCAGAACAGGAAAGCTTTCATTCCGCCGATGAGCATATTGTGATAATAAGTGATCTCCTTTGTCAGATTGAAGCCGCATTGAGTCAGAATGACGCATCCGCGATTCAACTCTGCAGCGGGTCCATGGAACAGCTGATACGCTTATTCGGCGGCACAGCCGTGGTTCTTGAGCGACAACTGAACAACTTCGATTTTTCGGATGCCTTGATGACAGTCCGCAAGCTCAGGTCACTGGATGAAACGTCATGAATGCAGCATATGCCATCGGCTTAACCATATACTCACTGAAATGGATCAGGATGCCGTTGTCCATCACGTCAATGAAAAGATTGCATCATGAATCACGATGGCGTATAACAAAGATAGCATGTGAAACAGGAGGTGAATACCATCTGGCAGGCATTGGATACAATGTCGCAGATCCTTGAAAAAACAGGTTCATCCGTCAAGTACAATGATTTTGAAAAAATCAGGCTCAACCGTCAAGTGCAATGATTTCGGCTGCAAGGCAAGAAAGACAAGTCCATGGTTCAGGAACAACAGACGGAGATTCCCGACAGGTGATGCAAAGTGAAAAAAGCTGTCACCCTGCCTATCAGGGTCATTTCCCTGGTTCTGTTATTGCTCGGATTCTGTGGCTGCGGTCATAAGCCCCCGATGTCGGAGCGCTTTTCTTCATTGGCATCCAATTCATCGGTACCCTCGGCAACCGAATCAGCTTATGATTCCTCCTCAAGCACCACTTCCAACTCGAGCCCCACTGCGGCATCCAGTCCGACAACCGAATCCGACCAGGCACTTCAGGAGAAATTCGACCGCGCGCCTGTTCTTGACGGCGCTGTCAAGAAAGTCCGGATGCTCAATGGCCTTCGTCGCGTTACCTATGCGGCTTCTCCCGAGAATCCCTATGGCGTTTCGGCCGGCGAGTATCTTGGAGAATACAAAGGCGAAGTCCTGCTGGGCGGAACGACGACGGGTGGTGTCGCACTGGTGCCCGAGGCATTGCTGCCGCTGCTGTCCCGGGAGATTTCCGAATTGCCCGACGGAAGTGAGAAGTGGCTGCTGCCGCTGCCCGTGGACATATCCGACTGCCTGAGCCTGCGGCCGGTCCGAATCGAACGGACGGCGAAGCCGTTTATTGACAAACCATACTATATCCAGGTTCAGTTCGACGAGGAAATCCTTGACGTCGCCAACATCCTGACAGGAGACCAAGGGCTGATCATCGACAAGTTCCCGATGTTCGAGCAGCAGTTTGTCGTCAGCCGGCTCAGCATGGACAACCACGCGATCATTCCCGGACAGGAAATGGCTTTTCTTTTCGTTATTGCGGTTTTGGATGATCCCATCCATCTTGGGGAGAACGAACCGGTTCCTTTTGGCGCCCGGGTCGGTCGAACGGGCAAACCCGTCCTTGCTGGGCTGTCTTCCATCCGCGGACCATTCCGTGAGCACACGTTTTCCTGCCTGCCGTACCTCGGTGCCTGTCCGGTTTTTGCAATCAGCCGCTGAGTTGCAGGCGCTTGGCGGATAGGGTCCGAATAGATGCCCGAATGGAGGGACTTGTTGTGGCAAGAAGCTATTTCGTCCCGCTGGACACCCGGCAAACAAATCGGCACATCGGCAACAAGGCGAAAAACATCCGTTTCCTAATCAGGCGGGGAATCGACGTTCCTCCGGGCTGGGTCTGCCTTTGGGATGCGCGTACGGACTTTCTCCGTGAAAAGGGGGAAGAAGTGATGTCTTCCATTCGAAAGCAGCTGACTGTGCTGCTTCGTGATGGGCAGGCCTATGCCGTCCGTTCTTCTGCAAATGTAGAAGATGAGAGCAGCTGCTCTTTTGCAGGCCAATTCAAAAGCGTGCTTGGAGTTTGCGGCGTTGAGCCGGTTCTGGGGGCGATTGGCGAGGTATGGAATTCCGCTGATTCTCCGGACGTGCATTCATATATCAAGGATAGTGGGCGTGGAGGCCAGATCGTCGAGATGGCGGTCATCATACAGGAAATGGTGGCCGCGGTGTGGTCGGGTGTCGCATTCAGCAAGAATCCGATGACAGGGCTGTCTGAGGTCATCGTGGAAGGCATTTCCGGAACGAGTGGTCAGACAGGGCAGCGCGAGCAGTCTCCCGAGAGGTGGGTCAGCAAGTGGGGGCTTTGGCTGCAAAAGCCAGTCCTTCCAGGCATGCCGGAAGCCCTCGCTGAAAAAATCGTACGGCAGACATCCGTCATCGCCCGACGCTATGGCAGTCCCGTGGACGTCGAGTGGGCATTTGACGGTCATCGGCTGTTCTTTCTTCAGGTGCGCGGCATCACAAGCCTGGATATCCCGGTGTATTCCAACCGCATAGCCCGCGAGATGCTGCCCGGCATTATCAAGCCTTTGGTCTGGTCCGTCAACACCCGGCTGAAAAATGCCCGCTGGACAGAGATCCTCGGACAACTCACCGGGGACTTTCACATTCCTCCGGAGAGCCTGACAGGCCACTTTTATTATCGCGCCTACTTCAATATGGCTGTGTTCGGCAGGGCTTTTGAAAAACTCGGCATGCCGTATGAGGCTCTGGAACTCCTGACGGGCATGGAGGCGGAAGGGCCTGAAAAACCGCAAATGCACCCGGGCCTGCGTATCCTGCCCCGCCTGCCTGGCATTATCGCCCTGATTGTCCGGTTGCTCACGATCGAAAGAGAACAGGCGAAAGTAGTCAGGAGACAGCTGAAGGTTCTGCATTCCCTGGCCGGGGCGATGGCAGAGGACCCATCCTCCGCGGAGGGTCGAATTTCGGCGGAAGGTCGAACCCCTGCGGAATGGCTGAGACTGATCGATCGCCTGCATGAGGAAATGATTCCGGTTACCCGCCTGAACATCCTGGTGCCGATGATGGGCATGATGTACGGCCGGATGCTGGAAAGCCTGCTGAAAAAAAGCGGAGTGGATGCCCGTCGCCTGGATTTATCGGATATTCAGTCCGCGGTTGAGGAATACCGCCCTCATATTCACATGGCCAGGCTGCAGAGGAAGTACTTCGTGGAGAACCGTCAGATGACGAGTGAAGAACGTTCGAATTTCCAGCGGGATCTGGCGGATTTTCTGGACCGGTTCGGCCATTTCAGCGACAGCGGCAATGATTTTTCCTCTGTTCCCTGGCGGGAAACCCCTGAACTGATATCGCGCATGATCGAGCAGCCTGTGGTTGAACCCGTGACCTCGGCAACAGGGGGGGAAACTTCAAAAATCCGGTTTGAAGCGCTTGATCTTCATGCGACAAGACGAATCATGACCAGATGGCTCTATCATCGTTCCTGCCGGTTTACCGTCCACCGCGAGGAAATCAGTTCCCTCTATACATATGGCTACGGGTTGTTCCGGACCGGATTTCTTTCGCTTGGGGGAAAGCTTGCCGCGCAGGGATGCCTTGGCCAACCCTCTGAGATATTTTACCTCTACCTGAAGGAGGTTCAGGAACTCTCAATGGACCCGAAGGCCTTTTCGGTCCAGGACCGGATACGCTTGAGGTTGGATGAGATGGAAATGTATCGTGAGGTCTCCATGCCGGAGACGATTTTCGGCTCGGTGCAGCCTCCGATTTCCACGGGGCTGTCCTCCGACTTGAGGGGGATCCCGACTTCACTGGGCATCTATTCCGGAACGGCGCGCGTCATGCACGGTCTGGCGGAGTTTGACCGACTGGAACCCGGCGATGTACTGGTGATTCCTTTCTCCGATGTTGGATGGACACCATTGTTTGGAAAAGCAGGCGCAGTTGTTTCCGAATCCGGTGGCATGCTGTCCCACAGCTCGATCATGGCGAGAGAGTATCGCATCCCGGCAGTGGTATCCGTTCCAAACGCCTGTCTCATTCCAGAGGGCAGCACCATCAGCGTCAATGGATTTACAGGCGAAATCCGCATGCAGAAAGCGGAAGCCTTTTCATGATCGTCATGCGATCGATTGCCGGCCCGGGCCATGTATCCGGGGCTGGACACCCTGAATCCGCGTCCGGGCAGCCAGGCTGAGCTTCATAGCCTGATCCGGACCGCCAGGGAGCAATTCAACGCGCTGGTCAGCCTGCACATCAATCTGGATGACGCCTACCGGGAACATGCCGACTGGGATACGGACATCATCGGCCAGGATGTCGATGGTTCCCTTATGCAGTGGGAACGATTCAACAACAAGCAGTCCTATCACATCAACCATACTCTGGACGTCGCTTCCGGCAAGGTATTCAAGCGTCTGGACAAACTCCTGGCCAAGGTGCCGATCAAGGATACCATTCATATCGATGCTTTTCGCAACACGAATTTCAGCTGGCAGAAAGATGGCTTCATCGGTCCGAAGGAGGAGCTCTATTGCGGCATGCTGCCGATCCTGACCTATCTGAGGGCTAAGGGAATCGATCCGACAACCGAAAGCCAGAATGGCATGAGCATTGAAATTGCCGGTGTTTTCAGCTCCATTCTGCATAATTCCGGCTTGCTGCCTATTCTGTCTCAGAACAAGGTCTTCGGCGGCGGCCAGGGAGGCAATCCAACAGCCCTTGTGAAAGGATCAGGCATTAACAGCGACTACAATGCGAGCAACCTGGAGCCTGGCAACTACCAGATTATAGATGAAATCGCCGAACGAAACCTGTTGTATAGATATTTCCAGCAGCGGGACATGATTGAATTCCGTTCCCATATCAATGGCAGCCAGGTTTTTGCCTGCTTTGCCGATCAAACAGAAGCCTTCGGTCAGCGTGAACCGGCTTCGTTGAAAGTGCTTGACGGGGAGACGCTGGTAGCCGATCTTGATACCCGTTTTGTCCCGCTTGGCGGAAGCATTTATGTCTGGCACCGGTTGGGCGGCCATATCGAGCGGGTTCTACCGTCTGAATTCCGGAATGGCAGCCTGACAGCCAGCCTGACCGACAGCCAGGGCGTAGAGCGGATGGAAGGCTACACCCTCATGATTGATGGGGCAAAGGTCCAGATTGACCTTGAGCCGCATTCCTTGCTGCGCCTTGACCTGACCTGAAGTCCACCAGGGGGGCCATATGTCAATTCA
>CAZFWQ010000207.1:0-431 GCA_964522755.1 uncultured Oscillospiraceae bacterium
CCCGGCCGGCAATGATGCCGATAGAGAAATTCATGACGGCAAGATGCTCTTCGTCAGGCATCGTCGAGGCTTCTCCCGTGGTACCGCAGGTGAGGATGGCATCGGTTCCCTGGGAAATCTGCCATTCAATTAGTTCCTCCAGCTTGGAATAATCCACCCCGCTTTCGGTGAAGGGTGTGACGAGGGCTACGCAGGAACCGGTAAACAAGGGCTTTCTCATGATGCATGCTCCCTTTCTGGCGACTTGTCTTCCCGCAAGCGCGGAGAAGCGGAACTGCCTGTTGCTCATTCAACTGAACGTGTGGATGTCCTTGCTCATGTTCGGAGAAGCGAAACTGCCTGGCTGTCTGTATGCATGCTGCCGGCGGGCAAATGGAAAGCCGCCGAAAAGGTACTATCGGCGGCTGCTTGAGCAAAAAATGCTGCAATGT
>CAZFWQ010000207.1:441-6964 GCA_964522755.1 uncultured Oscillospiraceae bacterium
CACTCCAGCCATTCATGCGTTGAAACGGCTGACAGTCGGGCGGTTGTTGGCCGGACGACCAGGTGGCTGCCGCACGGGAGGCAGTCCCTTCGGCAAAGATCCCTTTCCGTTCGAAATCGCTGAGCCCCATGGCCCTCATCCGACGTACTGTTGATCCTTGCACCTCTATCATGGAGTTTATGAAATTACAGAAATGGTACCACGATTCCGTTTTGTTGTCAAACACCGGGCGCTGGTGGTATGATGAGGGTGCCCGCAACCAGCGGTCGCCGCAGGAGGAACCGGTTTGGCTCAATCACGGAACCATGGGAAAAATGAAAAATACAAGCCGGACAGGCAGCCTGCGAGCGGAGGTCCTACTTCTGGAAAAGGCGGGTCCCGTTCCGGCAACACACGTTCCGGCAGCGATACCCGTTCCGGCAGCGATACCCGTTCCGGCAGCGATACCCGTTCCGCGTCAGCCGCGGGTGAAGCCGGAAAGAGGTCCGGTTCAGGCGGAATCCGCGCCAAATCGCTTGAGGGTGCCCATAAATCGGGCACTAGCCGCCCGAACGGAGCCAGAAGTGGATCCGGCGCGAAACGGAAACCCGAACCGGCTGTTCGCGGCGGAAGGGAATCCGCGTACAGGCAGCCGCCGACCCCTCCGCTTGTAAGGAAGGAAATCTCCGGCATACTCCTGATTGCTTTCGGAATCCTCCTCTTCATGGGCATATTTCTCAAAGATACAGCCGGATCTTTCGGATATGCCCTTAAGATCCTGGCGGGCGGGCTTTTCGGGATTACGGCATGGTTCCTGCCGTTCCTTGTTTTCGGCCAAGGGGTGTACCGGATGTTTTCACACAGCGGCCATCCGCTGTGGAACCGCTTTTTCAACTTCATCCTTCTCATGATGCTCATTTCCGCCATGTTTGCCGCAGGCGCCCATCCCCTTTCTTTTTATCGGAACGAACACCTTTTCACGCTCCTCGGCGTGTTCTTCAAAGAGGGATTTGACACGCTCAGCCGCGCATCGGGCCAGTCGTTCTACAGCGGCGGTCTATTTGGGGGAATCCTCGGCGTGCCGCTTCTCTTCGTCTTCCAGAAACCCGGGGCCATGGTTGTGCTGGCGACCCTCGGCCTGGTTGTCGCACTATTCGTCACACGCATTTCCATCATGGATGCGGCCCGTTCCGTGGCCCGCGGCACTGCGGGAACAGTCGGCACAGTGGTGGAATCGTCGCGCAGGCGCCGCGAGGCAAGGCAGGAACTGTACGATTCGCAAAGTGTCGCATCGACTGGAATGACGACCAGCGAATGGTTTGGCAAAAAAACAGCCGAAGGCCTGTCCGTCAAGACACTCAATGCCCCGCCCGCAAAGGCGGTCAATGCCTTGCCCGCAAAGGTACAGCCGGTATCACCGGACAACCAGGATGGAAAACAGGCAAAAGACAAGGTGGGACGTCAGCGTGGGGGCCGTTTCATCGAGGTGGAGCCGTTCGATCCGTGGGACCTGCCGGAAGACCAGGAACCGGAACGCGGACCCACGTTCCATTACCCGTCCACATTTGTCCGCATAGACAGGGACGTCGGCGATTTGCGCGCCGGTCTGGGCGAGGAAGCAGGCGGTGCGCCATTGCCCGATTTGACGAACCAGCTTCCGCAGGAGCCCGGCTCAGGCGCTACGCTGCTATCGGGATCCATTTTCGAATGCCGGCCCGCCAACTGGGGCTGGAGCTGTGGCTGTTCCCGATTCAGCAGTCGGTAAAGGCTCGGCGGGAGGCAGACAGGACGGTTTGGGGAAAAATCTGACAGGAAAAGACCTGACAGGAAAAGACCCGATCGGAAAAAACCTGCCGGGAAAAGAACTGAAGGACGGCGCAGCGCCAATGAGTGCCGGAACCACGGAAAAAACGCCTGCCACTGTCGGTTCAGGAACAGAACGGGTGGGCACGGGCTTGCCGCCGGCCTCGAATGTGGAACTGAAACTGTCCGGGCAGGATGACAGGGACATGGCCCGGAAGTGGGAAGACAACCTTGCGAAAGAGGAATCGAACCGTCGCAGGAATGCGCAGGCGCCGGCCTTTGCCGAGGGATACCGCGCCGACGGCCTGCCGGAAGGGCGTCCGTATACTTTTCCGCCCATCATGCTGCTGCGCCAGGCCAGGGAGGACGAACAGAACATGCGGCGCATCCGGGCGACCGCTGATGAAAATGCACGTAAGCTGGAAGCCACCCTCGAAAGTTTCGGGATCGGCGCGAAAGTCATCCATATTTCAGTGGGCCCGGCCATTACGCGCTACGAACTGCATCCCGCGCCCGGCATCAAGGTCAGCCGCATCGTGAACCTCACGGATGACATCGCCATGAACCTGGCCTCCTCCGGCGTCCGCATCGAAGCCCCCATCCCTGGCAAGGCGGCCATCGGCGTCGAAGTGCCAAACAAGGAAGTGGCGCCGATTTCGCTTCGGAGCGTGCTTGAATCCACAGAATTCGAGAAGCATCCGTCCAGGCTGGCGGTCGCCCTCGGTAAAGACGTTTCCGGTGAGAACATGGTCGTCGACCTTGCGAAAATGCCCCACCTCCTCATCGCGGGAGCCACCGGTTCCGGCAAGAGCGTATGCATCAACAGCATCATCGTGTCATTGCTTTACAAGTCGAAACCCGAAGACGTGAAGATGCTCATGATAGATCCCAAAGTAGTCGAACTCGGTGTCTACAACGGCATCCCACATTTGCTGATACCAGTGGTGACCGACCCGAACAAGGCCGCCGGGGCGCTGCGCTGGGCCGTGCAGGAGATGATCATGCGGTATAAGCTCTTCGCGGAGAAGGGCGCCCGCGATCTGGCAGGGTTCAACAATGCCGTGGAAGAAACCGGAACCGGCATGAAACTGCCGCAGATCGTCATCATCATCGACGAGTTGGCGGACCTCATGATGGTAGCCCCCCACGACGTGGAGGACTCCATCTGCCGCCTGGCCCAGATGGCCCGGGCAGCGGGCATGCACCTGGTCATCGCCACACAGCGCCCGTCCGTCAACGTCATCACCGGCGTCATCAAGGCGAACATTCCCTCCCGCGTGGCTTTTTCCGTTTCGTCGCAGGTAGACTCCCGCACCATCATCGATATGGCCGGCGCCGAGAAACTGCTCGGCAAAGGCGATATGCTCTATTATCCCGTTGGCTTTCCCAAACCTGTCCGCGTAAAGGGGGCCTTCATCACCGACAAGGAAGTGGAACTGGTCGTCGAGCACGTGAAAGCCCAGCTGCGCGTGAAATACGACGAGGAGATCATAGACAACATCAACGAGAACCAACCGGCGGAAGATGAGGACGCGGGTGCCGACGACAGCGACGACCTGCTCGATCAGGCCATTGAGGCGCTCATCGACAGCGGGCAGGCATCGGTTTCCTTCGTCCAGCGCCGTTTCAAGGTGGGGTATGCCCGTGCCGGCCGCATCATAGACCAGATGGCGGAACGCGGCATCATCAGCGGATATGAAGGCAGCAAGCCCAGGCGCGTGCTCATAACACGGGAGATGTGGAACGAAATGCGCATGCAGAGCGAAATTCGGGCGGCGGAAGCCGGCAGGAACGGTCGCGCTGCGGAGCAGCAGCGCATGCGGATGCACGCATCCGGCCAGGCAAGTCCTTCCGAGCCCATGCAGCGGGAACGGATCGTGGAAAGTCCGTCCGCATCCGCATTTCTCGGCAGGGCGATGGCTGATGCCGAAGAACGGGAATCCCACAGGATTGCATATGGCGACGCATTGCCGCCGTCATCGGCGGATGACGGTTTTGACGGCCTGTGGACCGACCCTGACGAATACAGGGAGGACATCGATTGAGAACCGCTGCCGAATCCGCTTCCAGCGCGATTGTCCACTGGGTGGGGACACTCCGTCTTCCGACTGTTGCCGAATCCGCTTCCAACGCGATTGTCCACTGGGTGGAGACACTTCCTCTTCCGGCGGCTTCAGATCCTGCCGTTTACTGGTTTTACCATTGGCTTGGCACATTCAATGTTTCCCTTGCATTCACCCTTTCCTTCATGTTCCTGATGGCCTTGTACATGCTGTACCGCTGCCTGTGCCGCATGCGCTTCCTTGCGGTGCTGTCCCTCGCGCTGCAGCTCGCATTGCTGACCATGCTCACCCTGGTCGTATATGAAAACGTCCTGGTGATTCCGGCTTATGAGATGCTGTTCATCACCTGCGGCGTCATGCTGCCCCTCTTGTTCCTCTTGTCGGACTATGCCGGCATGAAGCGGAGGGTAAAGGCATCCTGCGGCACCGTTCCCCTGGTGGAACGGGTGAAGAAGCGCAAGCCGGCCGTAGTCCCGGACGCAGACTGGACATATGCGGCCGATGCGCCCGGTGAATTGTACACGGCTGACAGGGTGGGCGGGAACCTGCACTCGCACGATTCATCCGTCATTGCGAAAGCCTGGGAGCAATTGAGGGAAGCAGACGAGTTGATTATCGAGAACCATTGGGATGAAGCGGATGACATCTACACGTTCCTGACGCGCAGCATTCCCTTCGACGCTGCCGGATACTGCAATGCGGGTTGGCTGAAGCATTGCTCCGGCAATCAGGATGAAGCCATCCGCCTGTTCAGGAAGGCCTTGTCCGTTTCGAAAAGGTCAGGAGGCACGGCAACCTCCGCAACTTGCGGCCAACCGGCCTGGTTTGCCCGCTTCGGCATTGCATGCGCCTGTTTTTCCATGAATGAATATGAAGCGGCTCTTTCTCATTTCCGCGAAGTGTCCATAACCGGCGGCGATACCGCAGGCCTGCTGCGCAACATGGCGCGCTGCCACTTTTTGCTGGGCTCTCCGGAAAAGGCGCGCGAGGAAATGGAAAAATCCCTGGAACTGGAAGATTCACCGGAGACACGTCTTGCCCTGGCAAGGCTTTTCCAGCAGAAGTCGCTTCGGGAAGGCGTCGTGGAGCAATTGGAACACCTCACGTCGAAGAAACGTGATATGCCTGCGGCATGGCGCATGTTGGGCACCATTTACCACAAGGAGGAGAATTGGATTAAGGCGGAACCTTGTTTCGTCCAGCTTGTCAGACTTGAGCCGGATGATGCCGATGCCTGGTTCCGGCTTGGCACATGCCACGGGCGGCTGGGAAATGCCGATGCCGCGCTTTCCGCTTTTCACACGGCAATCCGCCTCATGCCGGATCACAGCCGCGCATTGTACGGCGCAGCCGCCATCCTTGAAGAGGAAAAAGAGACGAAGGATGCCGTCTCCTGCCTGCGCCAGTCGCTTGCAGGCAATGAACCCATGGAAAAAACCTATTTTCTGCTGGCCGGAATCTACCAGAACGAAGGCCGGATTGCCGAGGCTGTCTCCACATATGAGGAAGCCGTTTCAAAATTCCCGGAATCCGGGCTGCTGCAGGCCAATCTCGGCTCGGTACTCGTGATGGCCGGATTCCATGGTCGGGCCCTGAAGCCGTTTAAAACGGCGATAAGGCTTGGAGAGAACGTTCCTTCCATCTACGAATCCTGGATGAAGGCACTGCTTGAGAACAAGCATGCGCATGAGGCGGTCCGGGTTTCCCGTGACGCGATGGCAGCACACCCGGGCGATGCCGGACTCATCTACCTGTCTGCGCGGGCAAAAGCGCGATGCCATGATGCGGATGGCGCCATCCGAGATCTGGAAACCGCTGTGGCCATAAATGCGGAAATGCGCCTGGAAGCCCTTTCCTGTGCCGATTTTGCTTCTATCCGCACGGCTCCGGGATTTATCGACCTGATCCGACTGCCAATGAAGCAGCACGCAGCCATGAACTTTTTAATACCCGGAAGAAGCCTTTTTGAAGAAGCAGACAACACTGGACAATGACCGGAGAAGGTCTTTTTGAAGAAACAGACAACACTGGACAATGACCGGAGAATAACCTGAAGGAGGCCTTTTGAAGAAGCAAGTGCCGGCGATCGAGATGAAGCAGTTTTCGTTTCTCCCTGTCTGCAGAAAGGACATGGAGGCGCGGGGATGGGATTGTCTGGATTTTTTATTCATCTCCGGCGATGCCTATGTGGATCATCCCAGTTTCGGCCACGCCATGATATCACGGCTGCTTGAATCCGAAGGCTTCAAGGTGGGCATGCTTGCCCAGCCGGACTGGCGCGGGACGCCGGAAGCCCGCCGCCGCATCATGGAGCGGATGGGCGTGCCACGGCTGGGCGTCATGATCTCCACGGGCGTGCTGGACTCCATGATAAACAATTATACTGCCGCAGGCCGCAAGCGCAGCCAGGACAGTTATTCTCCGGGCGGGAAACCGGGCAGGCGCCCGGACAGGGCACTGGAGGTCTATGTCGCGATGGTCAGGGAAGCGTTCGGAGACATTCCCGTCATCGTCGGAGGACTTGAACCAAGCCTGCGCCGGTTCACGCATTACGATTACTGGGCGGACGCGCTGAGGTCTTCCGTGATGGAGGCCTGCCAGGCGGACATCATGGTTTATGGCGCAGGAGAACGCGCGGTCATGGAAATTGCCGCACTGCTGGATCGGGGGGTGCCCGT
>CAZFWQ010000208.1:0-6940 GCA_964522755.1 uncultured Oscillospiraceae bacterium
CGCTGATGGAATAATTGACGACCAGCCTGGCCAAACGCTGCATTCTTGGATCACTAATTCTTTCATTCTCCCTTTCGGATGCACTTTGTTGCACTTTGATGCATTTTGATGCAGACGCGGCGCTTCATGCTGCCATCGACGGCAATCGCGATGTCCGTTACGCAGGTTCAAGACAGCGACCATCACCATGGTTGACCTGCTAGACGGATGCCAGACCGGCAATGGCTTCCTTTATATTTCCGGAGACTGGTCCGCCATGATAGCAAAGCACGGTTTGAATATCATATGCCGCCAGTTTCGCAAGCGATGCGAGGGCCTGCGCCATATCCTTCGTATAGGTGGGATTCGGTCCGACCAGACGACCGTTTTCCGCGTTCATCGCATCGCCGGCCACCAGCATTTTGTAGCGCTTCAAATAATAGCAGCAATGTCCCGGCGTGTGCCCGGGGATGTGGATGGCCACGATGCCTCCGCAGAACGGCAATTCCTGTCCGTCTTCAAGTGCCGCGTCAACCACGGAAATCAGGTCCGAGAACAAAATGCGGACCCCTGCAAGGGTTACCGGAACAGGCACTTCCACCCCGGTCTGCTCCTTGAATTCCTTCGCTTTTTCCGCCAGCCGTTCGGCCGACATTTTCGCAGGCATGCAATCAAACTGGATGTATGGTTTTTCGATCCGATGCGCCATCACCGTGACGTGGCCACCCGATGCCTTCGCTATGGCGGACAGGCTCCCGATGTGGTCCATGTCCTGATGCGTAATCAGGACGGCTGACAATCTTTCGAAATCCACTCCTTCCTTTTTCATCGCTCCGCGAATGACATCAAGCTGACCGGGCAGTCCCGCGTCAAACAGGACAACGTCGCTTTCGTCATGCACAAGCACGGGACACATGCCATACCCAAGGGGCATGGTCATCTCAAGCATCGACAACCCTCCTGCAATTCTCATGGCATCCTCCCCGTTCAATTCCATCAATCATGATCCCCGTTCAATTCCATCAATCATGATCCCCGTTCAATCCCATCATATCACTTTTACCCACTCATACGCGCAGCCCATCGCGGCCCATTGCAGCTCATCGCGGCACATCACGGTACATCGCCAACTCATAAAAACCAGCATCTCATCGGCCGCTGCGCACCTCCTCCCATACGCATCAAGGTCAATGACTCATTACAACTTCGTGTCCCAATCGCCACCTTACGTTCCTTAGACCAGAATTTGGGTATATATGAGTATTGCCCGGCCGCTTGACATAATGACGCCACATGTTTCCGGCCATTGTCGCAAACGTGTGTCGCAGGCGTGTGTCGCGCAACAGTTTCATTCAAAGGATATTGTCATGAATTCTGGCCGGAGTGATGGGTATCGATTGTGTGGGAGTCCTGCAATGATTGTTCCGGGATGTTCCCAGTAGAAGAAAGGATTAGAAGTATGAAATTCAATAAATTGCCTGAAAATCCTAACACCGGAATGAAATATGAAAATGCGGGCCTGCATGACATCTGGTTGGCGGGAGGATGCTTCTGGGGCGTGGAGGCATATGTGTCCCGCATCTTCGGTGTGGCGGAAACAACAGTCGGATATGCGAACGGGAGGACTGAGAATCCGACCTATCAGGAAGTATGCCACCAGAACACGGGCCACGCAGAAACCGTCCATATAAGGTACGATCCATCAAAAGTGGCTCTTTCCACGCTCCTGATGCATTTTTTCACCATCATCGATCCAACCTCGCTCAACAGGCAGGGCGGTGACAGCGGTACCCAGTACCGTTCCGGCATATACTACAAGGACATGTCCGACCTGGCAGTCATTGGTGCAGTAACGGCAGCGGAACGCGACAGGCATCCTAAACCGGTCGTAACCGAAATCACCCCGCTTCTGCAGTTCTTTCCGGCGGAAGAATATCATCAGGATTACCTTGAAAAGCATCCGGACGGGTATTGCCACATTCATTTTGACAGCCTGTCAGAAGATTTTATCTTCGTAGACCCCGGCGACTACAGGAAACCGGATGAAGACATCCTGAAAAAGACCCTTTCCACCCTCCAATACGCCGTAACGCAGCAGGCGGAAACCGAACGCGCCTTCTCCAATGAATACTGGAATACCCATGAACCCGGCCTGTATGTGGATGTGGTCACCGGCGAGCCTTTGTTCCGTTCATCCGACAAATTTGATTCCGGCTGCGGCTGGCCAAGTTTCACGGAGCCAATCGAGGCGGACGTGGTCGGTTACCGTCAGGACAAGGCTTTTGGAATGAATCGCATTGAAGTGCGAAGCCGCGTGGGAGACAGCCATCTCGGCCACCTGTTCAGCGACGGGCCAAAAGACAAGGGGGGAAAACGGTTCTGCATCAACAGCGCCGCACTCCGGTTCATACCGGCATCCGACATGGATAAGGAAGGATACGGAAGGTTTCTGCCTTTACTGTAATGGGAAACGCCGGATTGCATAACGAAATTTCCCTGATGACATTGGCGGGATATCCTCCACTTCTTCGGTCTGGATGGCCGTTCCCGGAAGCAAGCCCTGTATGGCCTCGGTAAACCTGATGATTTCAGCGCGTGTCGTCCCTGCTTTCGGTACCATGCGCAGAACAGCACGTTCTGGTGCTTCCTGGACAATCTGGAACTTTTCAAGCACGCCCATTGCCCTGGCAACATGGTTGAAGGCATGCCCGTGCACATATTGTCCGTCCACGCGCAGGAACACGTCATCCTCGCGGGAGTCGATCGCGCCAAGGATAGGCACGTCGCGGCCGCATGCACATGGCGCATCGGAGCGTGTGGCCCGGTCGCCGATGCGATACCTGAGGCGAGGCTGCACGAGGTTGTTCAGATCCGTCACGAGGACAAGTCCGGTTTCTTTGTTTCCAACAGGTTTTCCCGTTTTTTCATCTACCAGTTCCAGCCAGACGTTCTCCACGCAGATGTGCATGTTTCCTTCCGGGCACTGGTAAGCGAGCATGCCGCCGTCCCTTGCGCCATATTCATTGACGACCCGGCATCCGAAAACATCGGAAATCCGCTCCCGCTGCCAGTCATGAAGGGTTTCCGAAGTGGAGACGACAGCTTTCGGCACGAACTTCAATTTCAAGCCGCGTTCTTGCATAAACACGGCAAACGTATAAAGCGCGGACGAATACCCGTATAAGTATTCCGGCCGGTATCGATTGATGGTTGCCAGGCAGCCTGGCATCACTTCAGGTTTCAGGCTGTAGGCCGGAAAAGCGATCCGGTTCTTCAGCCACCGCTCCTTCATGCGATATTTCCAGAATTGATACTGATCCATCTCGAGCGGATTTCCCCAAATCATGACGCAACGGCTTCCGGGCGTGATGCCGTACCAGGAAAGCCCCCGCCAGCGGGCTGCTTCATAATACTCGACCGTGTGCCGATCCATGTGGAAGATGACCGTTTCGCCGGCGGAACCCCCAGACCTGTTTTTTATCAGATCGGCGGGATTTGTCCCGGCTGACAGATAGGCGTCGGGATTCCGCATGTATAATGCCTTGGTGAGGATGGGAAGACTGTGCAGCACACCGATCGGATCCGAATCAATGTCCTTTCCGCAATCCTTCAGGGCAGAATAAGCAGGCACTTTTTCCGCACAGACATGCAGCAGGCGTGTAAGCTTCTCCATCCTGAGGTTATCCATGCTGTCGGGCGGCAATCTTTCTGAAGCCTGCAACTCACGGATATTTGCCCGGACCCGGTTTCCCTTCCTCTTTTCCATCAGCGGATACAAGACCCGTTCAATTGCCAGTTTGACGATATCTATGCCGATCACCTCTTCCATCCTGCAAATGCGTTGAATGAAATACATACTCGCAGTATTGGCGGCGCATTTACAGGGCTTCCTGATGATTCACCGCGAAGCATGTAGAGTCTACCCCGGATTATATCGGAGCCGAAAGACAACGGCAAGCACAGTTCGGCGGACTTGCGGCAGACTTGTGACAAACTTCCTGTCCATGCGGCAATTGACTCCTGCCTGTTTGTGCCATCCGATTTGTATGGTTCCATTTCACAGGGTTGAATTGTCTGGTTTCCGGGCCAGGTGATTCCGAGCAGACGAATTCCTTCCGTCATTTTCATCTTCCTGCCGTTTTGCAGGGATGGATAAGGGTAATTAGCGATTATGTCAATATAATGTAATCGAATGGGAATTCCGGAGGCTAGGTTTCCGAAACGTTCTCAAAAAGCCCACCCTTCGGAAATACAAACAGAAAGGGTGACAGTGATGGATTACAACCTTCTTATCGGCGGCGCGGCAGGTCAGGGAATGGAAACCCTGACGAATCTGCTCGAACGCATCTTCAAACGGCAGGGCTTTCATGTTTTCACCACTCACGATTACATGTCACGTGTGCGGGGCGGGCATAATTTCATGATGATAAGGTTTGGCGATCGCCCCTTGCATGCCCATCGGCTGGCAGTGGACGGCATCATCGCGCTGAACCGGGAAACGGCGGATCTTCACCTGTCCGCGCTGAATAAAGGCGGATTCCTGATTTGCGACACCACGATCGGCTGTTCCGGAGACCAGGTGATTCCCCTGCCCATGCTTGATCTCGCAACTGCGGCAGGAAATCCCAAGGCGGCAGGCGCGGTGGCCGTCGGGGCAGTGCTCAGGCTCTTCGGGCTTTCGCTGGAATCTACCGCCGATGTGCTGGCCCTCCAGTTTCCGAAAGAAGAGACAGCCGCTGTGAACAGACTGGCCATCGAAGCCGGCCATCATGCCGTGTCGCCCCGTTTTCCGGCACCGGAACGCATAAAGGAACGCACTCACCTTCTCAATGGCAATCAGGCCATCGGACTCGGCGCTCTGGCTGCCGGCTGCCGGTTCTATTCCGCCTATCCCATGACACCCTCAACCAGCGTCATGAATTTCCTGGCAGAAAAGATGGCGGAAACCGGGATCCTGGTGGAACAGGCAGAAGATGAAATCGCTGCCGTAAACATGGCCATCGGCGCTTCATTTGCCGGTGTGCGGGCCATGACCGGCACCTCGGGAGGCGGCTTCTGCCTGAAATCCGAAGCCATAGGCCTTGCCGCCATGACGGAAACGCCCCTCGTGGTCCTCAACGTGATGCGGCCGGGACCGGCAACCGGTCTTCCCACCCGGACGGAACAGGCGGATTTGCAGTTCGTCATCCATGCCGCACAGGGAGAGTATCCCCGTATGGTCATCGCCGTCCGCAATCCCGGAGACGCCTATCGGCAAACCATCCGCGCCTTCAGCCTGGCGGATCGTCACCAGATGCCCGTCATCCTCCTTTCGGACCAGTATCTTGCCGATTCGCGTCAAACCGTTACGCCCATCGTGGTGGAACCCGCCGACGGACCGGAAGGCCTGACCGATGCGGCCGGATTGGAACCGTTCACTTACAAACGTTACCTCATCACCGAGTCCGGCATATCACCCCGCCTGGTTCCCGGTCGCACGCCAAACCAGATTCTCTGCTCCGATTCGGATGAACATGACGAATGGGGGCACATCACCGAAGCGGATGACATGCGAAAGAACATGGTGGACAAGCGGGCCAGAAAGATGGCGGGCCTGAAGGACGAGTTGGAAGAACCTGAACTGTATGGACCACCCGACGCATCCATCCTTCTCCTGGCTTGGGGATCCATGGAAGGACCTGTCCGGGAAGCATTGGAGTTGCTGACGATTCGGGGGATCAGCGCGAAAGCCCTTGTTTTCGGAGACATCTGGCCGCTGCCCGTTAGGGAATTGAAGGCCCATGCAGTCAAGTCCTCACACATCGTCAATGTGGAGCAAAACAGCACCGGCCAGTTGGCCCTCCTGGTCAGGGAGGCGACCGGCATCTCAGTTACTGGAAGCGTGCTGCGCTATGACGGCCGGCAGATTCCGCCCCTGGACATCGCCGATGAAACGGAAGCGGCGATTGCCGCGCATG
This sequence comes from uncultured Oscillospiraceae bacterium, assembly GCA_964522755.1. Lineage (GTDB taxonomy): Bacteria > Bacillota > Clostridia > DSM-8532 > DSM-8532 > JAEWSN01. The sequence goes on from CAZFWQ010000208.1 coordinate 5,937, forward strand.
CTGTGGCCAGAATGGCCGTTGAATCCGGCAAGGGCGGCTTGAACGCTGATAGAGTTGAAACTGCAAAGGAGGCGCGCATATGAGCAGCATGACGAACACGGCGGGAATGGAAGGGCAGCCTGTCGGGCAGACCAGGTTCCGGACGTCTGAAACCGCATGGTGTCCAGGATGCGGGGATCAGAACATTCTTTCGGCCTTAAAGGATGTTTTGGAAGAACTGGGCCTTGACCCGCACATGGTGCTGGTGGTCGGGGGCATCGGCCAGGCGGCCAAGACCGCCCAATACATCAATGCCAACGGATTCTGCGGTTTGCACGGCCGCGCGCTGCCCCCCGCGGTCGCAGCCAAAATGGTCAATCCGAACCTGACGGTCATCATAGATTCCGGCGACGGCGATTCCTACGGGGAAGGCGGCAACCATTTCATCCACAATATCCGCCGCAACGTGGACATCACGCATTTTGTGCATGACAACCAGATTTACGGGCTGACCAAGGGCCAGGCGTCTCCGACGAGTGCGCAAGGGCATGTCACCCATGTGCAGGCATACGGCTCTGCGAACATCCCGATGAACCCGCTGCTCACGGCGCTGGCCATGGGTGCGGGATTCGTGGCCCGCGGATTCTCCGCCGACAAGGCGCAGCTAACCGACCTGATGAAGCAGGCCATCCAGTTCCGGGGCTACGCCCTGGTGGATATCCTCCAGCCATGCATCAGCTTCAACAAGGTCAACACCTTCCAATGGTACCGAAGCCGCGTTTACCATCTGGATGCGTCGCACGACACGTCTGACCTTTCTGCCGCAATGATGAAATCCATGGAATGGGGAGACAGGATTCCTACCGGCATCATATACAAGGTACAAAAGCCGGTCTGGCCTGACCATATTCCCCATCTCAGGGAAGGCCCCGCCCTTGTGGACCGTCCCGTGAACAAGGAGGCCATCAGGGCGTTGCTGGCGGACTTTGACTAAGCACGCCCGGCATACCCTCCGCCGGCATGGC
>CAZFWQ010000209.1:0-6918 GCA_964522755.1 uncultured Oscillospiraceae bacterium
GGGCCTGGAAGCCTTTATACCAGCATCCTGCCGAACCTGCTTGTGGACGGCGTGGCGGAGGCGATCAGCGTTTCGCATGCCGCCCGCGTATATGTATGCAACGTAATGACGCAGCCCGGTGAAACCGAAGGATACACGGTTGCCGATCACGTTCAGGCCATATGGGACCATGCAGGTTCCGAACTCTTTGAATACTGCCTCGTGAACAGCGGTGATGTCGATGATGCGGTCCGTGAGCGATATCGGTCCGAAGGGGCGGATCTTGTAATGGTGGACCTGTCAAGGCTGAAGAAAATGGGTATCAATCTAGTGGAAAGCGATTTGGTGGAAATCAAGGATAACCTGGTGCGCCATCGGCCCGACAAGCTGGCGCAGGCCGTGATGGACATTTTGCGCGTGCACTGATGCAGCTTTGCCGGAATGTGGGAGTGGGTGGGCGTATGATACTCGGACCGAAGGACTGGAAGACCCCGGCTGCCGGGATGCAGAGGGAATGGCTCATGACGAACGGATTGGGCGGATACGCCTCCACTTCCGTCACGGGGGCGAACAACAGACGGTACCACGGCCTTCTGGTTGCCGGCCTGGGACCGGCCCGGGAAAGGCAGTTCATCCTGTCGCAGATATCCGAGGCCGTCGTAACCGATGATGCCTGTCTGACCCTGCTCTCATACCACTCCAAGGACCAGGCTCATTGCGGCGAGGAAAACCTTCGTCAGTTCGAATGGGCAGGCATGCCGATCTGGCGATATCAGGCCGGAACCCTGTCATTGGAAAAGCAGGTCGTCCTGGTTCATGGCAGAAACCTCGCCGTTGTCCGATATATCCTCCGTAATGGCGGGACGCCCGCAACAATCCACCTGACGCCGCTTGTCAACTTCAGAAACCACCATTACCTAAGCGACAGCCAGTATGCCCAGTTCGATGTTGACTTCAACGGCCGTGAAATGACCGTCCACCCGTTCGGATCACAGGCCATCATCCGGATAGCCTGCAGCGAGGGGCTGACCCTGGTGGGCGACCGCGCCTGGTTCAACAGGATGGACTACCCCCAGGATCGGATGCAGGGATTCCCAGCCGTGGAGGATCATTTCATTCCCGGGCATTTCGAAATCCCGGTAGGCGCATTCGAGCAGCGGACCATCACGCTTGCCGCAAGTTTCAACGAGCATCTTGGCGGAATCGACGGAAACGCGTGCATCAGGAATGAACTGGCCAGGCAGGCCGCCCTCCCGCTGAATGCGGTTGGCGAGGATCCTTTTGTCCGGGCGCTTTCGCTGGCTGCGGACCAGTTTGTCATCCGCGGCCAGGATGCCGGCAGCGTGTCGATTGTTGCCGGCTATCCCTGGATTGGCGCATGGGGAAGAGATTCGATCATTGCGTTTCCCGGCCTCCTGCTGAAAACAAAGAGGTTTGAAGAAGCCGCTTCATTGCTTGCATCCATCGGAAGCGGAATCCGTGGGGGACTCATGGCAAATTCGCTGCTCCCTGAAAAGCGGATACCGAAAGATTTTTCCGCAGACGGACCTTTATGGTTTTTTGATTCCCTCTACCGGTATTACCTGGAAACCGGAAACATGGATCTGGTGCGTGAACTGATGCCTGTCCTTGAAGACACCTTTCATTCGCATGTCTCAATGAAAATCCCAGGCATGGCCGTTGATTCGGACGGCCTGCTTGTCATCTCGGACGGAAGCGCGCCCTTGACATGGATGAACGCGAGGATTGGCCACTGGGTCGTTACACCCCGAACCGGGAAGGTTGTCGAGATAAACGCCTTGTGGTACAATGCGCTGCGGATACTTGCCTTTTTCCGCGAATGCCTGGGAAAAGCAGTGTATGCTGCGGATTTGACAGATTTGACGGATTTGACAGATTTGACGAATTTGACGAATTTGACAGATTTGACGAATTTGACAGATTTGACGAATTTGACAGATTTGACGAATTTGAAGGATTTAAGGGATTTGAAGGATTCAAGGGATTTGAAGGAATCCTCCTCGACTCATGATGTAACGGAATCTGTCGATATGCCTGATCCTGCTGAACTTGCGGACAGGGTGAAGGCTCATTTCACCGATGTTTTCTGGAATCCGGAAAACGGCTGCCTTGATGACGTGGCGGGGTGCAGCCCGCCGGACAACAGGATCCGGCCGAACCAGATCCTATCCATGTCCCTGTCATTTCCGGTTTTTTCCGGTGAATTGGCCCGCAAGGCCCTTGACACTGTTTACGGAAAGCTGCATGTCCCTCTCGGATTCAGAAGCCTGGATGCAGGCCATGAACAATTCCGGGCCCGGTACGAGGGGGATCAGAATGTAAGGGAAGGAGCCATGCATCAGGGAACGGCATGGCCGTGGTTCATCGGGCCGTTTGTCACCGCATGGAAACGCAATCACGCGGACGACCCGGATCTGGAACGATTCCTGAAGGATGTGTTCCTTCCTTTTGAGGATCATCTGCTGGATGGGGGCCTTGGCTGCATTTCGCAGCTGGTGGACGGGACGCATCCGCACGAGCCCCGTGGCTGTATTTCACAGGCATGGTGCGTGGCGGAGGTGCTTCGGGCCTATCTGGAAGATTATGCATCCGTTGCCCGGCGGGCGGACAAGGGCGGAGGTTGAACAATTGTCATTTTCTTCCAATGTGCGAGATGAACTGAGCCGCGTGGATGAAAACCACCCATGCTGCCGGAAAAGTGAACTGGCCGCCCTTTTGCGCGGCGGTCTGTGCCTGCGCCGGATATCGGGGCAATTTCGGCTTTTATTCATTTCCGAACATGCCGCCCTGTTGCGGCACGTATTTTCCTCCGTGAAACTGCTTTACCACAGCGGACCCGAGGTCGTGATGATTAAAACGCACAGGTTCCGCGACCATGCCGTCTATCATCTGGATTTTTCCGTGCTGGCATCCGATTCTGATAAAAAAGGCCTGCTGCATGACTGCGGGATTGAAGTGCGCGATGACACGCTGCATTACCTGCCATGGCACCCAAAAGCAAAATGTTGCCGCAGGGCTTACCTGCGCGGCTGTTTTCTTGCCTCCGGGTCGATTTCCGACCCGGACAAGTCATATCATCTCGAAATTTCATTCCTCAATGAACTTATGCTTTCGGAATTCCTGTCCCTTCTGCATGAATATGCCATTGATGCGAAGCATATCAGGCGCAAGGGGCATCTGCTGGCCTACCTGAAGGAAGGGCAGGAAATCGTGGACTTCCTGAACATTGCGGGAGCCCATGTATCCCTGATGCAGCTGGAAAACATCCGGATCATGAAGGACATGAGAAACCAGGTGAACCGCATCGTGAACTGCGAAACGGCAAATCTCGAAAAGACCGTGAACGCCTCTTTCAGGCAAATCGATCGCATCCGTTACCTGGATTCGCATGTCGGACTCGATTCCCTGCCGGATGGCCTGCGGGAAGTGGCTCGCCTGCGCCTGGAGCATTCGGAGGTATCCCTGCAGGAACTGGGCGAAATGCTGAGTCCCATGCTCACAAAATCCGGAGTGAACCACAGGCTGCGCAAATTGGAGCAGCTGGCCCGTGATGAACTGGAAAAGCGCGGTCCGGACGACGGCCCTGTCACGGATTCGCCCTGATGCGGCGGCATTCAAGATAGAACCGCTTCTCATGAGATTCTCCCATCGAAAATGTCTTGCGGGGAAGCGCGCCGTCCCGGATGACTGTGGGAAAGAGTTTCTCCTTGCCGATGGGGGGGAGGATGAATCCGATATTCACGGGCTGCGCACCCAACCGTTCCACCACCTCGGCGCCATGCACATAATCCAGAATGGATTCCGGATGTACTTCCAGCCATGCATCCAGAAAAGCCTGGAGGGAACCGACAGTCAATTGGCAGGACGGGTTCTCCCATGACAATCCGACTCTTCCGTACGGGTGAACCGCCACGACTTCCTGTGTTCCCGGTTGTGCCGTGAATCCGCCATTCACGGATGTTTCGGAAGTTTGACCTGTTTCGGCCTGCCCCTGGTGATTTGTCGTAAAGGCAAATTCCGAAGCCTGCGCGCTTCCGCTGTCCAGTGACGTGATGCGGGTACGTATGCCGCGCTCCAAATGCCATGCGGAAAAGGCCTGAAGCCATTGTTCGGGATCCGCCCCGAACAGGACGCGGTGTATGGGTTCAAACAAGAGTCCGTCATCATGCAGGTTCACAATCTCCACCAGGGCGTGGCGTGCAGGATGGCAGGCCTGTTCCGCCGGCGTGAGGGTTTTCCTGGCCTCTTCCCAGCAGGATTTTGCCGTGGCAAGGGAATGGTTCCCGTCTCCAACGGCAAATAGCAGAACCCCGCATTCGGATCCGATGCCGTATTTGACACTGAATGCCATCGGATCCGCGAGATGGGAGAGTGCGCTTTCCATTTGTTTCAGCAGCGGTTCACTTTTCATCTTCCAACCTCTGAGATGACCGCTGTTTTCCATAAGCTGAAAATCATAGACGGATTCCGCTTCGGCATCATGGACTGCCATGTCATGCATTGCAGGGCCGTTCATGGCAGGGCTTTGCAAGGCGCCATCCCGCATAACCGCATCATGCCCTGCATGGCCATGCAGGGTGCCATCCCGCATAACCGCATCATATAATGGTTCAATGACCGATTTTCCCGGATCGTCAACGAGTACCATGACATGGGGAACTTCCAGCGCCGCTTGTTCGCGAATCCTGATGCGGGGGGGAAGGCGGTCGACGATTGTCCCTTCGGTGGCGCGAACCAGGCTTTGCGACCCGCTTCGGTAGTCGTACCGGTCCAGGTCCAGGGCCACCATCAGGCCAAGCCGGACATGACCGGCACGTGTGGTGCGTTCAACGAGTATCGGCCCCTGATGGGCATCGAACAAATTCTTTGCCGTGTAATCGTCCATTGCGTGGTTGATGGCGGATATCCGGCTTGTTTTCTCCGTTTCCGCTTCCCGGTCCAGCCAGACCTCCGGAAATATGAGGCGAAGGGTCGAGGGCGCGTCTCCGATGTATTCGTCAGCCTGTTTCCAGTATTGCGGCTCCGACGTGTACTGGTCGCAGGCCACGACGGACCAGCGGGTCATGTCCGTACCCGCGGCAGGCAGCAGTATTTCATCAAGCTCAACGCCAAGCGCTTCCAGTCTGTCTTTGTGCTGATTCATGGATTGTACCCCCAATAGGATGTGGAACCGCAATCGTTTTAAATGCGGATGATGCTCGTATCGTCATTCATGATTACAATTATACGCACAAGGCGTTATGACCCACAAGCACAGTCCAATGGTGCATGGTCCATTGGCACATGCCTGACAGACCCATGGAATTTCTGCCATGGCCCGCTTGCGCAGGCGTGCCATGACGGCATGCTTGACGTCAGCCGAGGGATTTCTGTATACTCTTATGAAAGTGCCTGTCGGAGGATGCGCTGAATTGACGGACGCATTTTTCAAGAAAAGGCCGAAATTCGCCGTCCATCCGGACAAATGCGGATTTCAGCATCGGGAATAGAACGCCGCGGGCGGCGGAATGGGGTTTCATCATGATAAAATACGGGCTGCACGAACTGAGGGAAATGTTCCTGTCGTTTTTTGAAGGCAAGGGACACCTTCGCGCACCAAGTTTCTCCCTTGTTCCCAGGAACGATCCGAGCGTCCTGCTCATCAATGCGGGAATGACCCCGCTGAAACCGTTCTTCACGGGCAAGGAGATACCTCCCGCGATACGGATGTGCTCATGTCAGAAATGCATTCGCACACCGGACATCGAAAATGTGGGGAAAACCGCGCGGCACGGCACTTTCTTTGAAATGCTGGGAAATTTCTCGTTCGGCGACTATTTCAAGAAAGAGGCGATATCGTGGTCGTGGGAATTTTTCACGGTGACACTCGGCATTCCCGCAGAACTGCTTTACGCGTCCGTATACGAGAAGGATGACGAAGCATATGACATTTGGCATGATGTCATCGGGCTGGATGCATCGAAGATATTCCGCATGGGCAAGGAAGACAATTTTTGGGAACATGGGAACGGTCCCTGCGGACCCTGCTCGGAAATCTATTTCGACCGCGGTGCCGAAAAAGGGTGCGGCAGGCCGGAATGCACCGTGGGATGCGACTGCGACCGGTACATCGAGATCTGGAACAACGTCTTCACGCAATTTGACCGTCAGGCAGACGGCACCTACATCGAACTTGAAAAAAAGAACATCGATACCGGCATGGGCCTTGAACGCCTTGCGTGCGTCATGCAGGAAGTCGACAACCTTTTTGAAGTGGACGCCATCCGGGCCATCCTCGACCACGTCGTTCGCATCACCGGCATCACCTATGGCGCCGACAAGGTGAAGGACGTGTCCATCCGCGTCATAACAGACCATGCCCGTTCAGTGACCATGATGATTTCCGACGGCATCCTGCCGTCGAATGAGGGCCGGGGCTACGTTCTTCGCCGTCTGCTTCGGCGGGCGGCACGGCACGGACGCCTGCTGGGAGTCCGGCGCCTGTTCCTTTCCGAAGTGGCGCGGACCATGATCGAATGCTTCGGGGGCGCCTATCCGGACCTGATCGGGAAACAGGAATACATTCTGAAGGTCGTCACCATGGAGGAGGAAAAATTCCACCTTTCCGTGGATCAGGGGATCAGCATCCTCGAAGGTTTCATCCAGGACGTGCGTGATGCCGGAGATTCCGTGATTGCCGGAGACAAGGTATTCCGCCTTCATGACACCTACGGTTTCCCGCTTGACCTCACGCGGGAAATCGTTGCTGAAAACGGTCTGGAAATCGATGAGGCCGGCTTTCACGCCGAAATGAAGAAACAGAAGGACAAGGCACGGGATGCGCACAGAAACCGTGAAGGTTCCGCATGGGAAAAGGATCTTTTCGCAGGCACGGACAAATCTGTTTCGACGCGGTTCATCGGATATGATCAGATGGAA
>CAZFWQ010000210.1:0-6897 GCA_964522755.1 uncultured Oscillospiraceae bacterium
ATCAAGGCCCAGGCCGTTCGGATGGTTCATACTGCCAAAAATGGAAAGGAATATGTTTTCAATTTAATCGACACGCCCGGCCATGTCGATTTCAATTATGAAGTTTCACGCAGCATTGCCGCCTGCGAAGGAGCGGTCCTGGTCGTGGACGCCTCGCAGGGCATCGAGGCGCAGACCCTGGCCAATGTCTATCTGGCGCTGGAACACAATCTCGAGATCATTCCCGTCATCAACAAGATCGACCTGCCCAGTGCGAGGCCGGAGGAGACCATTCGCGAAATCGAAGACGTCATCGGGCTTGAGGCGCAGTACGCGCCGAGGATTTCCGCGAAGAGCGGCCTGAACATCGAGGAAGTGCTTGAGCGGATTGTCGAACGGGTTCCTCCGCCCGAAGGGGATGAAGAGGCTCCCGCGCGCGCCCTGATCTTCGACTCGTACTACGACAGCTACAAGGGAGTCGTCTGTTACGTCAGGATGATGGAGGGAAGCATCTCCGCCGGCCAGGCGATACGCATGATGTATACCGGGAAGGAATTCACGGTGACTGAAATCGGATACATGCGGCCGGGCTCGCTTCTGCCGTTTGGCCGGCTGATGGCGGGCGATGTCGGCTATGTCTGCGCCAGCATCAAGAACATGCGGGATACGCATGTCGGCGACACGATCACCACGGTCGCCAATCCGGCCGGGGAACCGTTGCCGGGTTACAAGAAGGCGGTCCCGATGGTCTTCTGCGGCATCTATCCGGCTGACGGTTCCAAATACGGAGACTTGCGGGACGCACTCGAGAAGCTCCAGCTCAATGACGCAGCCCTGCTGTTCGAGGCGGAGGCTTCCATTGCGCTCGGTTTTGGCTTCCGGTGCGGATTCCTTGGCCTGCTCCACATGGAAATCGTACAGGAGCGGCTCGAGCGCGAATACAACATGGACCTCGTTACAACCGCCCCCTCGGTCATCTACAAGGTGATAAAGACAGACGGCACGGTCTTCAGTCTCGACAACCCCAGCAACCTGCCCGACATCGGGGAAATCGAATCCATGGAGGAACCGATGGTGAAAGCCACCATCATGACGCCCACCGAATATGTCGGCAACATCATGGAGCTTTGCCAGGACCGGCGCGGCACATATGTCAGCATGGAGTACATGGAAGCCACGCGCGTCATCCTCCATTACGAAATGCCGCTGAACGAAATCATCTACGATTTCTTCGACGCGCTCAAGAGCCGGACGAAGGGATACGCGTCCCTTGATTATGAACTGACGGGTTATCGCCCTTCGAAGCTCGTGAGGCTGGATATCAAGCTCAACAACGAGACAGTGGATGCCCTTTCCTTCATCGTCCACGCAGACAAGGCATACGCCCGGGGACGGCGCATGGCGGAAAAGCTCAAGGACACCATTCACAGGCAAATGTTCGAAATTCCGATTCAGGCCTGCATCGGCAGCAAGATCATTGCAAGAGAGACCGTGAGTGCCTACCGAAAGGACGTACTCGCCAAGTGCTACGGCGGAGATATCTCCCGCAAGCGCAAACTTCTGGAAAAGCAGAAGGAAGGCAAGAAGCGGATGCGCCAGGTGGGAAGCGTCGAAGTTCCCCAGGAGGCCTTCATGACCGTGCTGAAGCTGGATACCTGATTTAGCGCAATCCAGGTTCGGCCAGGATTTGGGGGAGCGTTCCATGAAGCCGATCGGACTGTACATCCACATCCCGTTCTGCCTGAAAAAATGCCATTACTGCGATTTCGCCTCCTATGCCGGCCGGCTGGAAATCCTGCCGGCCTATTTGCGTTCCATTGAGACGGAACTGGCCATGCAGGCGCGACGCTGGCCTGACCGGATGGTGGAAACCGTCTTCATCGGCGGCGGCACGCCGTCCATTCTTCTTCCCGGCGACTATCAGGCGCTGATGGCAGCCGTCCGCAAGAATTTCCAGGTAAGCGCGTCCGCGGAAATCAGCCTGGAATCAAACCCGGGAACTGTCACGGCGGAAAAGGCCGAAGCCATGCGGAGCGCGGGCATCAACCGGATAAGCATCGGGGTCCAGGCTGCCCAGGACCAGCTCCTGCATGCCATGGGACGCATTCACCGGCAGGCTGACGCGGTGGAAGCGGTGGGACATTTCAAAAAAGCCGGTTTCAGCAACATCAACCTGGATCTGATGTTCGGCCTGCCGGGCCAGAGCGCGGACATGTGGCGGGCTTCCCTCGCATTCGCCGTTTCATTGTGCGTCACGCACTTGTCCTGCTATAGCCTTGCCATTGAAGCGAACACCCCCTGGGGAGTCATGCTGCGGGAAGGGCGCATCGCGCCTGCAACAGATGAACTTGACCGTTTCCTCTACCATGATGCATGCAGCTTGCTGGCCAAAGAAGGCTTTATCCATTATGAACTGTCGAATTTCGCGAAGCCAGGTTTTTCATGCAGGCATAATCTGGTATACTGGAAATACGGTGACTATCTTGGCACGGGGGCTGCGGCCCATTCCCTGATGGACGGACTGCGATTCGCGAACACGGCTGATCCGGACGAGTATATGCGTTCAATGGACACCGGAATTCCGTTTTTGTCCGAATCCGCCCTGCTGTCAAGGAAAGAGGCCCTTTCCGAACGCATGCTGATGGGGATGCGCCTTATGGAGGGCGTCCGGCTGGATCAAGTTTCAGCAGAATTCGGCCTTGACGTGGGTGAACGCTTTGCCGGAGAGATTGGGGCACTCCTGCGCGGCGGGCTGGTCTCTCTGGAAGATACTGTTTTGCGACTGACGGAAAAAGGGTATGATCTCGCCAATCAGGTATTTTTGGCATTTGTCTGAAGACCGGAATCAAACCGGCCCGCATCGCCCGAAAACTGAAAACATACTGACCCCCATTCGGCAGGAGGTACGGATCATGGAAAGGGTTGAAAACGGCAGTGCCGCCGTTACGGGACTGAACGAAATCAGCAGGAGCTATCATGACGATTTCATGCAGGAGATCCGTGGTGTCCTGGATGAAATAGATATCTCCCTTGTGAATCTTGAAGCGGAACCATCTGACAGGGAACAGCTGCATCAGGTTTTTTGCCGGTTCCACACCATCGGCGGCTTGAACGGGCTGCTGCAGGAGAAGACGGGCATGCGTCTGGCGCAGTCTTCGGAAGACATGCTTGAGGCTGTGCGCAAGTACAGGTCCGTGATGGAGCCCCAGGTCATCAACCATCTCGTGAGTTCGTCCAGGTTCCTCCGCCGCATTGTTTCGGATCCGGCCATCCTTGAAGATTCCCGTTTTTCGGGTGAGGTTGGCCAGCATCTTGCTTCCATGCGGCAGTCCCGCAGCGATCTTGTCATGGAGGCGCGCCAGGCGCTGGAACACGAGACCCGCATCGGTGAAATCCTCATTCACGAGGGAACAATGGAGCCATCTGAGGTGGATGCCGTCCTTCAAAGGCAGCAGAACGACCCGGGACGCTTGAAATTCGGGGAAATCCTGCTGAAGGAAAAACGTGTGGAGGCATCGGATGTCATCCGTGCAATACGCATGCAGAAAATTCGAAGTGCCGCGCCAGCCGGGCAATCCGTAAGAATTCCGCTTGAACGCATGGATCAGCTTGTCCAATTGGTGGACCTCATGCGTGGAACGTGCGGGAGCATCCATGCGGAGGCGCTTTTGCGCTTCGGCAACAAGGACAGGTTTGCCGCCGAGTCGTCAGGCATGACCCTGCAGTTGGAAGACTTGCGGCGCATCCTGGGTGAACTGCGCACGGTAACCCTGCATCAGGTATTCACGCGGTTTACCCAGTCAGTCGGGTCCCTTCTTGAAGAGAAGAAAAAGACCGTCCGCGTGACAACAATAGGCGAGGGGACGGAGATGGACATGGAGACGGCGGACCAGCTGCTGCAGCCCATGATTGAGATGGCGGCGCTGATGGTCGGCCTCTGCGCCGAAACGGACGAGGACAGGAAGCTTGGCTCCATCGAGGTAGTGGCATTCCATGAAGGGGATGGCACCCACATCGACATCTCGGGAGATTGCACGGCCGACATGGAGGCCATCCGGAGCCACCCGGCCTGCAGCCGCGCCATGCGGTCCGTCAGCCGGATGGGCGGCAGGCTTCAGCTTGATGATATGGCAGGTGCCGGCGTCCGGGTGCGCATGATGTTCCCGGCTGGGGGGATGATGATATGAAAGCCCTGATAGCGGAAGACGATTTCATCAATCGGAGGGTCATGCAGTTGTTTCTCGCCGGTTATGGGAAATGCGACGTGGCGGACAACGGGCGCTCCGCGCTCAGCATGTACCGGGAAGCCCATGCAAACCGAAAACCGTATTCGCTGGTCTGCCTCGACGGCAGTTTGCCTGAAATGGACGGCCAGAGCCTGCTGCAGGAAATTCGCCGCTATGAGAAGGAGCATGCCATCCTTGGCCGCGACGGTGCGAGAATCATGTTCATTTCGGCGGATACCCGGAAAGAAGTCATCTTCTCTGCATTCCGCAACCAGTGCGACGGGTTCATGCTCAAGCCCTTCCGCAAGCGTGAACTCGTTCATTTTCTCCAGGAGCAGGGGCTTGTTGAAGAATGAGCGGCAGCAGACACAGCTTCGCCGCATATGCATGCCAATCATGATTGATCTCCGACAGGTGTCGGGAGCAAGGCATTATCCGACTTCCCAATACCAGTTTGACCTTATCTGACTTTTTACTGTCAAACGCTTGACAAACCGTTTTGTCGGTGTTACTTTTATATTATCGTTAGCACTCGACAGGTGCGAGTGCTAACAATCCGAACGAGGGGGGGCGCGAAATGAGCTGGGATGATGAACTGAACGATCGCAAGAAAGCCATTTTGCGTTCCATTGTGGACGACTACATCCACACAGCCCAGCCTGTCGGTTCCCGGACCATATCGCGCAAGCATGAACTGGGCCTCAGTTCCGCAACCATCCGCAATGAAATGGCAGACCTCGAGGACCTGGGTTATATCGCCCAGCCGCATACCTCTTCAGGTCGCGTTCCATCAGACAAGGGCTATCGTTTCTATGTGGACAACCTTGTCCAGGTGCAGGAACTGGCCAATGAGGAAATGCAGCGAATCCGCATCGCGATGCATGAGCGCATCGGCGAGCTGGGGGACCTGGTCCGCAGGGCGGCTACCCTCATATCAGCAGTGACAGGCTATGCGACCCTGGCCATGACGCCCCAGGCGGAGGAGAGCCCAATCCGTTCCATACAGATTGTCCCGGTCGGCGCCCAGCGGGTGCTGGTAATCGTTGTGACTTCCGGCGGCGTTGTCAACAGCCGGGTGGTGTGGCTGGACAGGGAGCTGTCGGATGATGGGATTCACCGGTTGTCCTCTTTCCTGGGACAGCGGTTGGAGGGAAAACCCGTCAGTGAAGTGACCATCAGGCTGATGATGGAAGTGGAGCAGGTGCTGGATTTGCCGGATGGCATCGTGCTGCCGGTCATAGAAGGCATACGGGAATGCATGCGCAGGGTCGGCCATTCCGAAATCATGCTGGATGGTTTGACGAATCTGTTTAATTTCCCGGAATTCAGCGATTTGCTCAAGGCGAGGGAAATAATGGACCTGCTTCGTGAGGAGGACGTCCTGTCGGCCATGCTGCATACGGTCGGCAAACGAACCGGCATGGAAGTTCGAATCGGTTCGGAAAACAATCTGGGACCGATGCGCGACATGAGCCTGGTCACCGCCGGATATGGCGACGGGGAACATCACTACGGAGCCATCGGCGTCATTGGGCCCACACGCATGGCTTATTCAAGGGTCATCGCATCGATTGATTACGTCAGGAAACTGCTGGACCGGGAAATGCTGCGCCTGATGCGGGATTGAAAACCAGCAGGCATTGCCGTCCGGTTTGTCGGTTGGCGGGACCGGGGTGTGGATTTGGTGGATTCACCGCTTTCCAGTGTGCATCGGCTGGAGTGAAGCAGACAAGACATGATGACTGCCAATCAGGATTTCAAGTTCCTGTTAAGTTCGTTTCAACAGGAAAGGATGGATATGAAAATGACAAAGCATGACACCGCAAAAAAGGGGGCCAGGAAGGAACCCTTGGAAGTGGAGGCAGAAATACCTGCAACCGATCTGAAAAATGAATCTGCGAACGCTGTGGACGAAGTAAATCCCGTCTTGTCCGAGGCCTCCGCTGACAATCAGGATGCGGCCGATTCCGACGAGGCAATGGAATCTGTCGACGAACAGGAACTGTTTTCCAAGGAAATCGAAACGTTGAAGGAATTGGCCTGCAAAAAGGAAGCCGAAGCGAAAGAGCATTATGACCGGCTGACACATATGGCTGCGGATTTCGACAATTACAGGCGCCGCACCCAGAAGGAAAAGGAAAGACTGTTCGGTGACGCCGCAGTGGAGGTCGCAGCCTTGTTCATTCCTGTCCTGGACAATCTGGAAAGGGCCGTGAAAGCTGCGGAAAAAGCGGAAGATCCTGCTGCGGTCTCATTGCGGGACGGGGTTTCCATGGTGGTCCGCCAATGCGGCGACGCCATGGCGAAGCTTGGCATCCGCGAGATCGAAGCCCTGGGTGCCCCGTTCAACCCCGCCTATCACAACGCGGTGCTGCACGTCGAAGATGAAACATGCGGGCCAAGCGTCGTCACGGACGTTTTCCAGAAAGGATATCTCTTCAAGGAAGACACCGTCGTCCGTCACGCCATGGTGAAGGTTGCCAATTAGTTCCTGATTGCGCAGCAATCAGGAACGCCCGGCAGGCTTCTCTGCAAGAGAAGGTGAGAGGGCAGGCGCAGCAATCAGGAACGCCCAACCGTTGTTTTCCTGAAAACAACGGACCCGGCAGGGTCTTTCGAAGAAAGGCCCGAGAGGGAGCAGGCTTCTCTGCAAGAGAAGGTGAGAGGGCAGGCGCAGCAATCAGGAACGCCC
>CAZFWQ010000211.1:0-6815 GCA_964522755.1 uncultured Oscillospiraceae bacterium
GCTCCCCGAAGGCCATTTGCCAATCATCAATGGCCAGTTTATAATGAAAAGTATTCTGGAGGGAGCCAAAAATGAAGCATTTGTTCATTGTCAATCCGGCTGCGGGAAAAGGGCAGGCCATCGCCATGGCGGAACACATCAGGAAGCGTTTTGAAACTTCTCTGCTGGAATGGCGCATCGTCGAAACGCAGGCGCCCGGCCACGCAACCGCCCTTGCCCGCGAAGCAGCCGCCTGCGAGCCCGGCATCAACGTCTACTCGGTTGGCGGCGACGGAACCGTGAATGAAATCGTGAACGGCCTCGCCGGCACGGATTCGCCGCTTGGAATCCTTCCCTGCGGCAGCGGAAACGACACCCTCCGCACCATCACCGATATTCAGGACCCCATGCTGCTGCTCGAAGGCATGATTGACGCGGTCATCGTCAAAACGGATTTGGGACTTCTCAACGACCGGTGGTTCCTCAATATCGCATCCGTGGGCTTTGACGCGGAAGTGGCCGACAGGATGAGGAGTTTCAAAAAGCTGCCGTTTGTACCCGGCTCCTTCGCATATGTCCTCGGCGTTTTCACTGCCCTGATCAAGCGGAACCTGCATGAAGTGACCCTTTCGCTTGACGGCGGCGAGCCCGTTACGGCAACCCTCCTGCTGGCCGCCTTCTCCAATGGCCGTTTTTACGGAGGTGGCATGCAGCCGGTCCCGCTCGCCAGCATTACAGACGGACTGCTGGATTGCTGCCGCGTATCGCCTTTGAGCCGAATCCGCATTCTCGGGTTCTTTCCCCTCTTCATCAAGGGACAGCACACCCACCTGAAGGAAGTGACGATAACCCCGTTCCACCACCTTCATCTTGAGAGCAGGGCCATGCTGCCCATCAACATCGACGGAGAGCTGACCAGTGCGAAAACCGTGGATGTTTCCGTGCATCCGGGCCATCTGCTGCTGAAGAAGCCGGCAGGCGCATTCGCGTAAACCTTGCGGACCCATTTCATCAGATATTCAGGCATCGCCGTGCAAACGGTTCTCCAACCGGTTCAGCACGTAGAACCCAATCGGGTTCTCCGGCACTTTCTTGTTGTATTTCATCGGGGAGTCATCCATCTGCCGCATCACACCGCCTGCTTCTTCGACGATGCACTGCATGGCGGCCGTATCCCATTCCATGGTTCTTCCGAACCTGTAATAGACATCCGCAATGCCCTGCGCAATCAGGCACCCCTTCAGGGAAGAACCGGACACGAGGGTCCGGGAAATGCGCCCGTGCTTCAAGAGCCGTTCCAGTTCGCCCGACTGGTGCGACCGGCTGACAGCAGCGCACAATCCTGAAGTACGGTCGGAAACATGGATACGCTGCAGTTCTCCGGCTTTTTCGCGCACTGTTTCCGCACAATGCGGATTGCCGGCGGCGCTACCGCCCATTTCGGGAAACATCCCGCAGGCACCAGCGTCCATTTCAGGAGACGCCCCCCCATCGCAGAACCAGGCGCCTTTTCCCTTGACGGCGCTGTAGAAATGCCCTGTCACAGGGATATGGATGTGGCCTGCTATCGGGATATTGTTTTCAAGCAGGGCAATGTTGACGGAAAATTCGCCGTTCCGATTGACGTATTCTTTCGTGCCATCCAGCGGATCAACGACAAACAGCCATTTGCTGCCGAATCTGGCAGAATCGTCCGCGGACTCCTCGGCAAGTATTGGCATGCCGGGGAACGCACGCTTCAGGCCGCTGACGATGAGAAGGTTCGCTTCCTCGTCCGCATCGGTCACGGGACTTGCATCTGCCTTCATCCGGACTTCGCCGGGCTTCCTGTAATGGCGCAGGATGGCATCGGCCGCTTCGGAGGCCAATGCGTGGAACACGGATGAAACAAGTGTCAGTTCCGGTCCATGCCGGACTATTTCCTGTTTCATGGCATTTCGTCCGGCACGATTGAAGTCGGACGCCGATGAAGGGTCAACGAGATAAGCGACGTGGCGGAAAACAGGATGAAGATCGTCACGAAAGGCAGATAGGGACTGATGCTGTAGAAATAGCCGGCAATATATCCCGACGGGATGCATATGAGCGTGGTGACGGTCTGCACCGCCGCGAACATGTCGGCCTTCTCATGTTCTCCCAGCTTGTTCATGAAGACGGTGTCCCTGAAAGTCTGCGTGAAAAATCCGCCCACCGCGATGAGGGACGTGACCATGAGCAGGAGGACCAGGCTGCGGTGCGGTATGAAAATGAACAGCAGGGAACCCAGCGCGCTGACGACCAGGAACACGGACAGCATCTTTTCTTCGCGAAATCTCCCCAGCCGGGGCAGGACGAATAAAAACATGAGCGTGTTGATCACCGCGCTGCAGGCGGGCACAAGGGACAACTCGCTTGAAGTGAACCCAAGGCTTTCCTTCATGAACAGGATCTGGAAAAAATTCATCGACAGGATGAAACTTGTGAAGACATAAATAAGCCCTGCAAGGATGATGGTCTTGTCCCGCGCAACATTCCTGATGACTGAAAAATTACTTTTCATGCTTGCAAAAAAAGATATCCCGCTGTGCTGCTTCATCAGTTCCAGGCCTACGGCCGTTTCGTGAACGAGCTTGTTCCTGATCAGGAACATGAGGGTCATGCTGAAGAACCCCGCGATGTACAATACCTTCAGGACAGGCACCGTGCCGTATTTCATGATCAGGAGGCCGCTGAGGGGCGTGAAAAGGCCGGTGGCGTAGTTCAGGATGTACAGGATGCCGAACATCCTGGACCTCGTGGCCGGTTCCGAATCCTCTATCATCAGGCACATCCAGGAGACATAGACAATGCGCACAAGCGCATTGATGGCCGCGGCGATGAAGAATGCCCAGAAACTCCTGGCAAAGGCCCAGATGATCATGGGTATGGACCAGGAGATCACATCGAATATCAGGGTGGTCCTTTTCCTGCCAAGCCTGTTGGTAATCGGCGCGGCCAGCAGGTGACAGACGAACGCGACAAACAAGCCCGCGGTATTGATGATGCCCATGTTGATTTCCGTGAGGCCGAGTTCTTTCATGTACAAGGGTGCGTAGTAGAAAATCAGCCCTCCGAAAACAGCCCACATGGGTTCAAGGGCAAGCAGGTATCGGGTATTGCGGGCAAATCCGGAGAAGATCTTCAAAAGCCACCTCTTAAATTCATTTGCACGCATTCCTGCTGGTTATGTTTCGACTGGAATCCAATCCATGCCCAGGATTTTTTCAACGAAGAACCGGGCCATTTCAGGATCAAACTGCGTTCCCGCGTTCCTTTTGATTTCCGCAGCGGTATCTGCGGCTGAGCAGGCTGCCGTTTGCGACAGCCCGGATGTCATGGCATCATACGAGTCGGCCAGTGCGATGACTCTCGAATTCCAGGGAATATCATTGCCTTTTTCCCCTTTTGGATATCCCGTGCCGTCCCATTTCTCGTGGTGGGAACGAATATGTTCCGCAATGCTGAAATATTCACTTGTCGTTCCCAATATCAGATAGCCTGTTTCAGAATGGCTCTTGAATTGAGCCGTTTCAACGTCTGTCATTATGCCGGTTTTGTTGAGAGCGAATTCATCAACTGCCAGCTTGCCGATATCATGCAATTCGCCGGCGATCCTGAGTTCATTCACCTTGTCGCTGGTCAGACCGTATGCAGTCGCTATGTCGGCGCATATCAGGCCAACTCTTCTAGAATGGGCCTCTTCCCTGGGACTTTTCAAGCGCAATGCGTCAAGAATCTTTTTGAGTACGGCACTCCGCTTGCTGGAACTGTTGTGTGCTTTTTCAAGATACATGACCTCTTCTGAAATCTTCAGGATATTCAACACGTTTTGCGTATCATTATCCTTTGTTGCGGACCCGAATGCAATAGACAACTTCATGCCCATAACCTGTTGTTCTTCAACCGCCTGCTGGATTCGCTTCACAATTGCGTCCGCACCTTCGGCTGACGTCTTGGGAAGCAGGATGATGAACTCATCTCCACCGGTTCTCGCAATGATGTCGTCAGCCCGGCATTCACGGCTGAGAACTTCTGAAGCCTTCTGGATGATCAAATCGCCGGATTGATGCCCGAGCGAATCATTGACTGTCTTGAGGCCATTCACATCGGCATACACGATGGACAGCGGGAGATTTCTATCAGTGTCCAGACGCTTCAATTCTTCTTCAAAGAACCTCCTGTTGTACAAACCTGTGAGATGATCATGAAAACTCAGATATTCAACATGCTTCTTTTCTTCTATTTTAGCACGGCAGTCACGAAACACCAGCACAATACCGATAATCGTACCCGATTCATTGATGATGGGGGCTGCGGTGTCTTCAATCGCGATTTCCGTACCATCTTTGGATATCAGGATGGCATTGCTGGAAAACTCAGCGGCACCTTTATGTTTAAATGCTTTTTTGACAGGATTATCAAGCTTTTCTTCGGTTATCCCATTGACAAGATTGAACACAGTTTCATATGAGTGACCCCTCGCTTCATCCATGAGGCTCCCGGTCAACATCTCGGCCGCGGGGTTCATGAAGGTAATGCATCCCATCTCATCGATGGTAATCACCGCATCCCCCACTGAATTCAGAATGGCCTGCAGTTTCTCCTTGACATCCTGCTCCTTCTCGATCCTACCCAGCAGGCTGTTTATGGATTGTCTCAGGAATGAGAATTCATTCCTGCCATGTATTTCAAGTCTTGTGTTTTTGTCTTTCGCGATGTCAATGTCCTTGACTTCATTCATCAGCAGGTCAAACGGCTTTGATAAGTATTCCCTAAACATGAGGTTCGTGACCATGACTAAACCCAACATGATCAACGTGTAAACCAATATGAACTTTTCTACATGCCCCATTCCATCCGTGAACAGACTCCTTGGCTTCTGGGCGCTGAAGCGAATCATATTCCCGTCACCGGAAACAACCGGAATATAAAACGCCATTGACATCGTATTCTTGTCATGACTCATGCCGGCATATTGTAAAAAAAAGCCGCTTTCATATTTTTTCGGTAATATTGCTCCAGCCGCCTGGTCCTTTCCGGTATTCACCAGTGATGCGGAAACTTTGCCGCCGATTATGTTTTCCAATGCACCGATGATTTCGTCGTCAATCTGTCTGCCAATGAACAATCTTCCCTTTCCGGTCTTTTTTCTCGCAGTATCGGTTATTTCGGAAGATGCGCCAATAAAAAATGAATCTCCAACTTTGTAGAAACTGGCAATATCCGATGTGTTTTCATTCATTCCCATCAGTTCATCAAAACTGAAATCATCAGGAAAACCAGTCACTTTCATGCTGTCGAAATCAAAAAAAAGACTTGTCTTCAATCCGCTGCCTTCTTCGAAAATGATGAAAATACTGATTCCAAGATCCTTGAAAGTGTCGTCCAATACACTGGATTCAATGAAAGTCGGATTCTGGCCATTCATATACGCATATGCCTCATCCCAATGGCTCCAGTTATTCACGGTTCCAAGATATCCTTCCATTTTGTCATTCAGGAACAAGTCCAGGGTCCTGCTGATTGTTTTGAATTGGTTAATCTCCTGAGATTCCAGATATTCCCTTGAAACCCTGTTGAAAATATAGTTGCTCAACAGGATAAAACAAACGCCAAAGATTGCCAGCATCAGCAGAATCTTGCTTTTTATCTTCATGACCCACCCCAAATCTGGAATAAGCACTGCGCCGGAACCGATATGTAGATCTGCCGCATGGCATATCATTTGTCATTAACATAATCCCCTACATCATACTCCTTCTATTATTGGTTTACCAGCGCTATAGCATGAAAAAGGAAAATAAAAGGGTGAAATACTAAAAAATAGAAGATAAAAATCCATTCGGAGTCCTGAAATGCAGAATCTCTTTCCCAATGCCACTTTTCATCATCGTTCCCATGTCATTTTCATCTTCGGCAGCAGGAAACCGTCATGCCGGAACAAGTTTGCTGACAATATCGCTGCATATGCCGCAGGCAGAATAATATTGCGACGCATCCACCTTGATCCCGCTTTCCAGTGCCAAATCAATCAATCCACCGGCACCGCCGTCCAGAAGCGCTTTCATGACCGGATTTCCGTACGGATCGTACCGTTCGAGTATTTCAGCGATGCTTTCGTGATTGATGTTTCCCATGGCGAAACAACAGACCATCACGTCCCCGTTGGGATTGACGGATATGGTTTCAACATTGTCAAGTTTGGTTGTGTAGGGTGCTTCACCGCATTTCACGGAAAGGTCAAACGCCTTTTTCGGGTAATAATCCGCCAGATACGTGGCGGCGTTTCCCACGGGAAAAATGTCATTGCCACTTGAAACCGGGATATCCAGATCTGAAAAATAGCGGAGACATTCTTCCGTTTCGCGATTGAACGGGTTCTCGTGTCCGCGGGTCACTACCCAGGCCGGATGCAGGCAAAAGCCATCGATTTTCAACTCAGACAGCATCCGTGCGAAGACATGGACCTGCTCCATGGGTATGTGCTCTTTGTGGAAAGCATCCACTGAAAGCAGGAGCGAGTTGACGCCGGATTCCTTCAATGCCTTTGCCACATCACCCATCCGATGGAGGTTCTTTGTGAAATACCCGTTCGTGATGACCTGCCGCTTCGGAATCCCGCACTCGGCCGCCGCCTTGTGAATCGCACACACGGTATCGGCCCGCAGAAGAGGTTCGCCGCCAAATGTCATGACCGATGCGATGGAATGGATGCCGGCAAGATCCGAAACCATTTTCACGGCCTTGCCCTCGTCAATGAAGGCATACGGCCTGCCGCGGCCTTCATCAGCAAACGCATCCGCCTTTCCATGGTCATC
>CAZFWQ010000212.1:0-6804 GCA_964522755.1 uncultured Oscillospiraceae bacterium
CGTAGAATGAAAAAGGCACTCCGTTCGAAAGGGCGGTTCGCAAAGCATGAAGTCTAAAGCGTGAAAACGCCATGACGGTTCGGCTGCCATTTTGGTCAGGACAACTGTAAGGGGTTGTTTTCCTGGATTGTGATTTTAGGCAATCACATACCAAAACGGTAAACGGAGGATATCATATGAAGCGTTCAAGCAAAGTAATGTCATTAATCTTGGTTACGGTCATGTTGTTTGCGATGTCAGGGATTTCTGTTATGGCGGACCAAGGCAGCGACAGCAACAGCTTTAGTAAAAGTTTCAACTCGGACGGCTACGACAAAAACGGCTACGACAAAAGCGGCTACGACAAGACCGGACACGACAAAAACGGCTACGACAAGACCGGACACGACAAAGACGGCTACGACAAGACCGGACACGACAAAAACGGTTACGAAAAAGACGGACATGACAAAGACGGTTACGACAGAGACGGACACGACAAGGACGGTTATGACAGACAGGGTCATCACAAAGATGGCTATGACAGAAACGGCTTTGATCACAACGGTTATGACAGAGACGGACATGACAGGGATGGACATGACAGGAATGACAACTGCAATGACAACGACAATGACAGCAATGACGGCAATGACGGAAATGATAATGACGGCGATACCGATACAACCACACCTCCTGCCATCACAACCACGCCGCCTGCCATCACAGTCACGCCTCCTGCCATCACGGTCACGCCTCCTGCCATCACAGTCACGCCTCCTGCCATCACGGTCACGCCTCCGGCCATCACAGTCACGCCTCCGGCCATCACAACCACACCTCCGGCCATCACCGAAGAACCCGAAACCACTGTTACACTTACAACTCGTTCAGTTGCAATCACCAATGTTACACTTGACCTGACAGTTGTTGGTCCGGGCACTGCAACCCCAGGCAGCGGTGCATACAGTGAAGGCTCAAACGTTGTCTTCACGATTGCCCCGGATGCAGGTGCAGAATTCCTTGGCTGGACAGGACCTGACGGCGCAGCGGTTTCTTCTGACAATATTCTTGTCATGAGCCAGTCACGCATGTTGACCGCCAACTTCGGGATCCCGACGGTAGAGCTGGCATCATCTCCCCTGCCGGAAGCGGCACCGGAAGTGACCCCCGCAACATCCACCGACCTTGGGGCAACTGATGAAATCATCACCAGCGACATCGTTCCCCAGGCAGCACCCGAATTGCCGAAAACAGGCGGGCTGCCAATTGGCCTTATGATGTCCCTGGGCGGAGCACTCACCGGCTCCGGCTTGCTGCTGAAACGCCGCAAGTAGGATTAGTACCAGGCAAAAGCATTTGCATAGGCATTTCACACATTGCCAATACACAATATCTTCAAAAAGAAAGAGCGCACCCGTTCCCACGGAGGCGCTCCTTCTTTTTGCCATGATGGCGTCATTTGCAATGAATTCCACCCTCATGCGTGTTGATGTATGTTCGCAATGCGTTGTTCATCATCGCGGGTATTTTCATTGTTCAAATCATCCCAATCGGCACAATAAGGTTATCCTTGTCAAAGGCGCTGAATTTTTCCGCGGTGCAAAGTATGGCGCCGGTGCCGCGCACCATCGGGGATTTGTCGATTACACCGAACACCCGTGTCAGACGGATATCGGGGGTTGCAGTTCTTTTGATTTCCATCGGAAACAGTTTGCCGTTGCTCTCAATAATCAGGTCAATCTCTTTGGTGTCCTTGTCTCTATAGTAATATACAAATGGTTCCCGGCCAGAATTATAATAACTTTTCACAATTTCTGAAATAGCGAAGTTTTCCAGAATCGCTCCGCTCATCGCCCCGTTCATCAGGGTATCCGCGTCACTCCACTTCGCCAGGTAGCAGACAAGGCCGGTGTCATAAAAATACAGTTTTGGAGTTTTTACAGTTCGCTTCAACTGATTATTGGAATAGGGATATAGATAAAAGACAATTCCCAGCGTTTCCAGGATAGCCAGCCAACTTTTCGCGGTGGTCTGATCGATGTCGCAATTCTCTGCAATTGTCTTGAAATTCAGCATTTGCCCTGCAAGGGCAGCTGCGGCCGTGATGAAGCTCATGAACTTGAGTGATTGAATGGTTCCGGAAAGGTCTTTTACATCCCTGTCGATATAGGTGCTGATATAACTTGAATACATGACCCTTCGGTCGGTGTATTGCCCGCTTGCCAGAGACGGCATTCCACCGTTGAAAATACGATGGTATATTTCCGTAGTTCCTTCCTTCTTCATATGGTCCGCTTTTTCAATCAATGCAGGGAGGTCTATCGTAAAGGGTACTGTTTTGTTGCCCAGAATTTCCTGTTGTGAAAGCGGAAGCATTTGAAGCAGGGCAACGCGTCCGGCCAAAGATTCCCTCACCCCACGCATCAGCTTGAAAAGTTGAGAGCTTGTGAGCCAGAAATCTCCTGGTTTGTGGTGCTGATCCACCCATATCTTGATATATGAAAACAACTCGGGCGCATACTGGACTTCATCAATAAACAACGGAGGTTTGTGAATCTGAAAAAACAGGGCAGGGTCGTTCCTTGCCATCATGCGCTCTGCAAAATCGTCAAGGGAAACGTATTCGCGTCCTATTTCTTCATCTTCCATCAGTTTTTTCAACATTGTCGTCTTGCCAACTTGACGGGGACCTGTTATCAGGATGGCTGGAAACTGATTGTTCAAACGGAGAAAGACGTCTTCCATGGCGCGTTTGATATACTTCATATATCGCACCCCTTATTCGGCTAATATTCGTCTGACTCCCATTATAGACGATATGAATGTATAGATCAATTGAGTGCGGTGCTGAGTATCCGGTGCTGAGTATCCGGTGCTGAGTATTCAGTACTGAGCATCCAGTACTGAGCATCCAGTACTGAGCAATTTACTTACCCGTGGATGGGATTTTACCGGCATCCTTTTGTGAAAGCCTGCATGTCACGACTGCATACCATATGAACAGGACAACCGTGAAAAAGGACCCCGCGGCAAACACGACGTCCCTGGTGGTGAAGTAGCTTTCAGGCCTGTTGTTCACGAACAGCACGGCGGCGATATTGATGAAGTGCAGCGCGGACAGGCCAACGTAGATGGATAAAAGCGATTGGTCCTTGTAGTATATGTAGGAAACCAGGATCAGGGCCATTGCCGGGAAAACATATCTTTCATGAACGCCGGAACTGAAGGTGCAGACGCCAAATACGACATAAGCCGCAAGCAGGAAGAGAGAAATGCTTTTGGCCTTGCTTTTCGCGTACATCCATACCGTTGTGGCGACAATGACGACAATGGACGCATTGCCGGCCGTCTTCCAGGTCAGCCAGGAAATTCCCCTGATAATCGGTTCCGTGTCCTTCGCCCATTGTCCCCCGATTAAGCCGAAGAAGTTGAAGGCGGAAAGATCCGCGTAGGGATAACTTGAAATGATGATGAGGTAGGTCTTCAGAAGCCATGTCAGACTCCCTGCGAATCCTTCCATTTTTATTGAAAACACGATAGAGAAAATGAAAAAAGTAATGACGCAGCCAAAAAAACTGATGATGTTTCTCCGGATACTTGCATCGGTGTTTTTCACGATTGTTTTTTCTGCATCCGTGCCATACTTTGGCTTGAATTTCTTCTCTTTGACAAGATTCGTGATTTCCCAAACAACGCCAAGCAAAAGGATTGGCGTGAAGATGATTGTCTGGGGCTTCATCAAAAGACCAACCAGGAAAATGGGCATGGAAAGATAAAGCTTTCTTTCGATGATGCAGTAGATGCAGAGCACGACGGCAAGGGTGAACACCGCGTCGACCTGGCCCCACGAGCTGCTGTTCACGATGATGGCCGGGTTCATCAGATAAAGGGATGAAAGGATGAGGGCGGTTCTTTTTGAAATCTTTGCCGATGCTATCTTATAAATGAAAAGGCCCATGGCCATGTCGCATAGTATGGCCGGCATCTTGATGACTGCGAAATAGGCGCTTGTGTTGTAGTCCAGCCGGAGGATTCTGGTGATGGCCGTGAAAACCCCAAGCACGAGATTATATAAGGGCGGGTATCCATCTGGCCCCGCGATTTGATAAAATTCCAGCGGCCCCTTTGAGAGCATGGTCATTCCCCAGGAGCTGAAACTTACGATATCATTGTCGAAACCTTTGTAGCTGAATGCGGCGACAAGCCTGACAATGAATGCCACAAACAGAATCATGATGAACCAGCGGGAATCGGAAGGCGACTTCAATGAAAGCGTTGGATGATTCCTGTTCACGATGAAATGGACGCCACTGACGATGAACAGGAAGGCGCAGGCAAAAATGGCGAGATAGACCGGATGATTCAACGGTGGATTTGTGTTCAGCAAGTACATTTCAATTACCGCGTTTCCATTCAGATTTTTATCTGGATTCATCGTTTTTCGGGTTCGGAAAGGGAAGCATAAACCTGAAAAAACCTTGTCTGTTCATCGGATATACTATATTAGCGCATTTGCATTGTAAAGGGATTTCTGGGAATCGACGATCGATTGTCCTGGTTGCCCTGGTTCGGCATCGCATGGCAGCGTGCGCATGATTCTGGACGGCACCTGGGCCCCAGGGCCACGACGCGACAACGGCAGCTGCACTGGAGGCAACTGTGCGGCACTGGCGGCACCGGCACCGGCAACAGTGCGATATCGCCCAATGGCACGACACCTGGCCACATTGCCGACACTATCATACTATGTTAAAATTAGGCAATATCATCCTGAACATTGACTCGCACAGGTTGTATTTATCCATGTAAGGGATAAAGGTGTGGAGAATGAAAGTAGTCATACTTGCTGGCGGGTTGGGCACACGCATTTCGGAGGAAAGCCACCTGAAGCCAAAACCGATGATTGAAATTGGCGACATGCCCATCCTCTGGCATATCATGAAAGGCTATTCGCACTACGGGTATAATGATTTCATCATCTGCTGCGGATACAAGGGGCTCCATATCAAGCAGTTCTTCGCGGATTACTATCTGCACAGGTCAGACATCACCTTTGATTTTTCCAGAGACAATGAAATGGTTGTCCACTGCAATGTGGCGGAACCCTGGCGTGTGACCCTTGTCGACACGGGGCTGAACACCATGACGGGCGGACGCGTGAAAAGGGTGGCCGATTATCTTGAAGGGGAACCTTTCATGCTGACATACGGAGACGGCGTCAGCGATGTTGACATCCGGGCGGTCCACCGGTATCACGAGGCGCACGGGAAACTGGCGACCCTCACTGCGATACAGCCCGGGGGAAGGTTCGGCATGCTGGGCATCGGAGAGAACGACATGATAGAGCATTTCACGGAGAAATCTGCTGATGAGGGTGGTTGGGTAAACGGCGGGTTCATGATATTCGAAAACAAGGCCCTGCAGTTTATTGAAGGCGACGATACGGTTCTTGAAAGATACCCGCTGGAAACACTCGCAGGCATCGGGGAGCTGAAGGCATACAAGCATCATGGATTCTGGCAATGCATGGATACCCTGCGTGATAAGATTTACCTTGAAAAGCTTTGGGAAAGCGGCCGGGCTCCCTGGAAGGCGTGGTGATCCGCAAGATGAACCTGTACTTTTACAAAGGCAAGAAAGTGTTCATCACGGGGCATACGGGTTTCAAAGGTTCCTGGCTCTGCAGGATGCTCCTGATGGCCGGGGCTGACATCACCGGATATGCGCTGGCACCCCCCGCCTTCCCCAATCTTTTCGAGATGAGTGATGTCCAGGCACACATCACACATGTGGTTGGCGATATCCGAAGCCTGCCGGACCTGATGAAAGCATTCACAAGGGCACAGCCGGAAATTGTTTTCCATTTGGCGGCACAGCCCATTGTCAGGCAAAGCTACAAGGAACCGGCACTTACCTACGCAACCAATGTAATGGGGACGGTAAACATCCTGGAGTGCCTGCGGACCACCGACTGCGTGAAATCCTTTGTGAATGTCACGACGGACAAGGTATACAAGAACAATGAATGGGATTGGGGATATCGCGAATCCGATGTGCTGAATGGGTACGATCCTTATTCGAACAGCAAATCCTGTTCGGAACTTGTAACCAGCTCGTACAGGAATTCTTTTTTTTCCGATGGCCATGTGGCGATATCGACGGCAAGGGCTGGGAATGTAATCGGGGGCGGAGATTTTTCCCCGGACCGCATTGTTCCCGATTGTGTGAGAGCGGCCGGCAACAATGAAACAATCCTTGTGCGCAATCCTCATTCCATACGTCCTTACCAGCATGTGCTGGAACCGCTGAGCCTGTATCTGACGATTGCCTGCCGGCAGTATGAAGATCTGGCATTCGCAGACAGCTACAATGTGGGTCCTGATGACGGCGACTGTGTGACAACCGGCAGGCTTGCGGACATGTTCGCCAAAAGGTGGCAGAATGGCCTGAAATGGCGCAGCACCAGCTCCGAAGGCCCGCACGAGTCCAAGTTCCTGAAATTGGATTGCTCCAAAATCAAGAACAGGTTCGGATGGAAACCCCGCTGGAATCTCGAAACAGCGATTGACAAGACGGTTGAATGGTCAAAAGTATATTTCGAGGGAGGAAATATCCCAAATTGCATGGACAGGCAGATTATTGAATTCCTTCGATTGGGATGAACCGGAATCCTTGGAATCCTTGGAATCCTCCAATTACACAGAGCTGAAAGGAACCGATGATGATTGATGGCGGGAACAATGAGCAGCCGCGGAAAAGGCTGCTTGAAGGCGAGAGCGAAGATCAGCCTGGAAAAAGGCTGTTTGAAGGCGAGAGCGAAGA